>DATNQL010000928.1:0-22793 GCA_036704025.1 Stenomitos sp. | reverse complement strand
AAGAAACCCAGCTTTAAAAGACGAGCACGGAAATTGGAATAATCGGAAAAATTTTCTCCTAAAATAGTTGTATAAAGCTGATAAAGGTCGCTTAAAGTAAATACTTCTGGCAACACATCAAAAGCGACAGGACTATACTCTAACTTATTGCGTAAACGCCGATAGCCATACTCCAGAATTTCATTATGGTCAAAGGCTAGTTTCGGTACTTGCTTGATCGGATACCAAGCAATCCCACTGACGCCATCGGCAATTAATTCCGCTTCTTCAAACCGCACGAGTGCAAAGTAACTGACGGATAGGTATCGAACCCCAAAGCTAGACGGTGATTCTCGTGGGTCACGACTGGGTCCTCCAAAGGTGTAGAGTTGCTCCAGGTATAAATTATTCACCCGAATTTTCTCAGCCAAAATTCGATGAGCAGCATCTTCTAATGATTCTCCATTGCGTACTAATGTCCCTGGCAAACTCCACTGACCTAAAAATGGCTGATCTTGGCGCATTACTAATAGCACCAGGAGTCGATTTTGCTGAGTATCGACAGAAAAAATGACATTATCAACTCCAACTTTAAAGTCAGCTAGTGCTTTTTTGTTTACCTTCTGGGTGCCGCGTCCTGGCATGCGTACAATTGTTCTCGATGAATATAGTCCTCAACGGGAGGTGTCACAGCTTGTGTGTCTCCATTCTCACGATACGCTGTAGAGGAAACGGCTGGTGCTTTTAGGTCTGCGATCGCCACTTTTGCTCCAAGTTGCCTCAACTGCTCTAAACCCACCTCGTCTATTGCATAGCCGGGACGCGGTACCACCAGCAAGTCCACTTGTTTTAACAATTGATCAATTTGATACCAACGCGGCATCTGGCTAATTAAGTCAGCACCAATCACGAGGGTAAAATTGACTTGCACACCCCAGTGTTCTCTGGCTTTTTCCAGTGTCTCCAACGTTCTGGGACTGCTGAGGGCTTGGTGTAGCGTCACGTTACGTCGAGGCGGTTTAATCTCCTCTATCAATAGCCGCAGCAT
Organism: Stenomitos sp.; assembly: GCA_036704025.1. Classification (GTDB taxonomy): domain Bacteria; phylum Cyanobacteriota; class Cyanobacteriia; order Cyanobacteriales; family Coleofasciculaceae; genus Allocoleopsis. The sequence continues at coordinate 21,766 of DATNQL010000928.1, read as the reverse complement.
CTTTGACCGATGTTCCAAGGGGGTTTGGTGAGACTTAAAGGGATTATCCGATGCCCAAACCGCTACATAGTCACAGTGATCAGAGAGCCAGTTGATAATGGCTTGATGAGCAGCAGTGGGTGGATCGGCACTGGTACCAAATAAAGCAATGTTCACCATAAAAAAGGGTTCCAGGTTGATGGTTTTTTAGGTTGAATGTTGAACGCTGAGCCAATAACGGGCTAGCTTGTTAACTGGCGAATCTGTTTTCGCTGAGTTGCTTGAGTGAGCTGCAAAAGGTGATCAGAGATTTTTACCGCGAGTGGAGTTGGGTCATCCAGTTGGCGTATTGAGGTAGAAAGGGTTGCCACAGAGGCGGCTGTACGCTGGGAAATTTTTGTTAAAGGTTCCGGTGGTTGTACCCGTTCACCTTGTTTCATCACCAATTGCAACAAAGGTTGCTCATTGTCCAGAGGCACTTCGGATGCCAGTGCTAATCGGTCTTGAATGAGTTGACCCCCGACTATTTGGCGATAAATTTGCTTACGTCCCGGATACGTGGCTTTGTGGCTCGATTCCTTCATGGTGGCAATGCCATCAATTTCGACTAGCTTATAGATACCATTCACGGGCGTGCCGGTAACCAGCCGTGTTCCCAGTCCATAGCCATCAATGCAAGCCCCTTGTTGTTTAAGTCGGGCAATTTCATATTCATCCAAATCACCACTGGCAAAGATTGTCGCATTGGGAAGGAGCGATCGCACTTTTTGGGACAAGGTTACTAAATCTCCAGAATCCAAGCGCACGCCAGTTACTTGGATTTCGCCAGCTCTTTCGCGTTGTGCCAAATTCTCTGCCGCCGCGATCGTATCGTAGGTATCAATCAGTAAAGCCGCATTGGGAAAATAGCGATAGAACGCACTAAAAGCATCCTGCTCACTGCCTTCTATGGCGGCTATTGCCATTACCAACGCATGAGCCATTGTCCCACTCGGCTTTCGCCCTAACTTCAGCGCTGCCAGTACATTGGATGTGGCATCCAACCCCGCCGCCATTGCCGCCCGTGCTGCCCATAGAGAGCCTTGAGGACTAAACGCCCGCCTTGTCCCAAACTCCAGTAACTTCGCCTCTGGCCCCGCCACATCTCGCATCCGTGCGGCTCGTGTCGCCACTAAAGTCTGATAGTTAATCGTATTCAACACGTAGGTTTCCACAATCTGCGCCTGCCACAGGGGTGCATCCACCCGCAACAATGGCTCCGACGCAAACATTGCTGTTCCCTCTGGTACAGCCCAGACATCACCGGTAAACCGTCCCTCCGCCAAGATGGACCAGAATTGTGCCGGAGCTCCTGCAAAAATGCCTGTCGCTTGCAAAGCCTCTAACTGGTTTTGAGTGAAACGAAACTTTTCTAAGTATTCCAGCGCCTGAGCTAACCCCATGGCAATCAGGTAGCCAAAGCCTTTAGGTAACTGCCGCACAAACAACTCAAAGGAAGCTGGTCGAGCAAAAAGACCTTCGCCCGTGTAGCAAGCCGCCATTGTGAGCTGGTAAAGATCAGTCAAGAGACTGTAATCTTCAGCGCCGAGTATCAGTTCCTGGTCTTCAAGGTTCATAAGTTACCGGAAGAGGGTCTGGGTGCAGGCAGAGTCTTTGCGGGCAAGTGTTGTTTGCGCCGTTCAGAGTAAGTCTATGGTTTTAATTATAGTAGAATTTACCAAAAATCAAGGGACTCAATTCTAGTGTGGCCTGTCTGACGTTCCGAGCCAAGAGGACGTCTAGACATCAACATAAGCTGATGTCCAGCTAAATTGCCATAGCGAAATTGTCATAAGGGGTGTGGGGTGTGGGGTGTAGGGTGTGGAAATAGGCTTTCTTAAATGCGTCACAGCTTACCTGTAAACCATAAAGTTTTGAAAAGTTTTAATTTCACGCAAGACGGTTGAGGTGAGACTACAGAAAACAGAAAAGCCAACTTGATGAGAGCGATTTATAAATAATTTTATAAATTGTACAAAAATCGTAATGGTTTTTTGTCTGGAAAATCACGGTAATGCCCATGGTAGCTATGAGGAAATTGTCTACCGAGTAGCCCTCTCCTACAATGGGAAGGATATGTATCAATTCCCCCTGTTCTCGAAAGCTTGAGGGGAGATTCGACTCGTTAGCCCAACCGAAAAACTAGCACGCGGTGACTACCCACTCTTGAGCCGTCATGATTGACCAAGTGGCTGATGCCTTTGAGCGTAAAGATTATCGAACTGCTGCCCAATTACTCAAGCAGTGGGTCAAACAGGAGCCGAAGAACCTTTGGGTTCAGCTTTATATCGGACGATTGCATGAAGCGACGGGCAAGCCGGAATCGGCTGAAACTGTCTATAGGCAGTTATTACGGGGCACAACTAATCCTAAAATCATCTCTCAAGCACGGCAGGGGCTGGGGCGTTTAGAAGCCATGGAGCAGGAGCGACGGCGACAAGCTCTGGCGGAGGCGACGGCTGACCCAAACAGTGGACAAGTGGGGGTTTTAGTACTGGAACCCATCCAGGCTGAAACGAAAGCGGAAGCCGTGCAAAAGTTTGCTCACATCATGCAACTCGATGCCTATAGCGCCCGGTTACAGCTACCGATGCGCGGCTGGCGGTTGTATCGCACCGGTCCGGTGGGAGAACTCAACTTTTATGTTTCATCGCTACGCGAGGCGTCCATTCCTTGCTTTTGTGCCGCGATCGCGGACATTAAAAAAATTAACGTGTTTAGCGTTCATTATTTTTCCCCAGAAAGCCAAACGGCTCAACCCACGGTGGTTTGCAAAAACGACCAGGGACAATTGGGTTCTCTGACTTTCGACTGGTCAGAAGTCACTCAAAGAGTAGAAGGACTATTGCCACTTTTTGATGAAGTGGTGGATCGGGATGCTCGTGGTAATTTTAAGCGCAAAACCCAAACCCTCGATTACGTCCAGTTTTGCGACCTGCATTTACCAGAACGAGGGAGTATTTTGCGTTTAGGCGCTCGTCCCTATCAGTTCCAGCAGGGAATGGAGTTTTCTCCAAAATCTCGTCCCAACCAGCGTCGGAACTCAAAAGCACTATCCCTAGAACAAGGAACAACCAAAAACCACTGGAATCACTTACTCGATTTTCTGAACCAAAATTTGCCTCAAGTGCCAGTTTGGTCAGATTTTAAAACCTTTGCCGAAACTGCGACCGATTTTAGAGAAATGCTGGGTAACTTGCCTTCTCATATCGACTTGTTTCGTCGGAAAGAGACGCCTTGGGACCCAGCATTTCAGTTGTATAGTGGATTGATTTTCCTGAAGAATTCTTCTCAGCAAAAATGAAAAACTTGAGGTACTATCGGTTCGGTGTTTTAACCTGACGTGCCATATCCCGGAACATTTCCATATTCGGGCCTGGACGACGCCGACTACTTGAAGGCGTGGGCATTAAGTAGTTAGGAGCAAACGTCGATGTAGCTTCGGGTGCGACTTTGCCATTGGTGGCAGCGGCTGGGGGGTTAGGTTGCGCTTGGATTTTTACGGTCTCGTTCCCAGAAGGGACTTCATTCACGGTCGAGGCTTTGGGGCGTTCGAGTGTGGCGACAGCCGATGGAGACGATTCTGCCTGTTTCGCAGGAGCCGCCGCCTTGGCTTTGATGGGTTCCGACTTCTTGGCTTCAGTACCGGATGAAACGCTTCCACTGTCGTCTAGTTCCAAGAAATACTCCTTCGATTTTTTGGCCTTAGGAGCTGACTCACCGTCCTGGGATTTTTTACCACCGAAAAGTCCGCTAAAAAATGCAGCGATTCCGCCGAACAAGTTTTTGATAAAACCAAACATTTACAGATACTCCTGCGCTTTTAGATGAATTTATGTGAGTTGCCAAATATGGAAGAATAGTCTGCCATCTTTGATACAAGACTGTATATTACGACTGCCGATTCCCGCTGGCGACTTCTAGAATGAAGCTTCCCAAAAGTTGATGCCAGATTGAATTATGAATTTTTACGGCGACACAGTGCAAGGCTCGTGGGGTCTTCTTTGGAAAACTTTACATTCTGATGTTAATTAGTATACAGCTTCACGTTTCGCTTGAGAAAGCGGCTGACATTGTTTATTTATATTTACAATCATCTCATACTTTTGTGAACAGCCTAGGCCACTGAGGTAGCTGTACTACATGAGCTTAGTCGTCGGTCAACCGATGACTAAGCTGGAATTAAATGAGTTATTTGAGCAACGATGAATGGTGCAAGCGATTACGCTAGGCGTACAAAACCCGAACGCAACCCTGTATTGCTGATTCACGGCATTACCGACACAATTGCTGTCTTTAGCAAAATGGCTCCGGCTCTGAGTCGGCGGGGTTGGTCAGTACATCACTTCAACATGATACCTAACAACGGCGATTGCTGCCTTGGCCTATTGGCCAAGCAGGTGGCTGATTATGTAGATCAGACTTTTGACCCCAAACAACCCATCGATATTGTGGGATTCAGCATGGGGGGTATTGTGTCGCGATACTATATTCAACGATTGGGGGGTGCTGAGCGAGTCAAGCGCTTCGTGAGTATATCGGCTCCCAACAACGGTACTGTGGCCGGTTATCTATCTTGGCGTCTTGGCTGTGTTCAGATGCGTCCAGATAGTGCGTTTTTACAAGATTTGAATCGGGATGCTGTTGATATCCTTGGACGCCTGAACTTTACCGTGATCTGGACGCCTTACGATTTAATCATTGTCCCGTCGAATAGTTCGCAGATGCCAGTGGGGAAAGAAGTCACAGTACCTGTTCGCCTGCATTCTTGGATGTTGACGGATGAGCGATGTCTTCAGGCAGTAGCAAAGGCGCTCTCGGAACCGATTTTAATTCATGCATCATCTTCACCTGTGTAAGCTATTGCATCTTTAACTTACAGAAGCTGACAAGCCGTCAACATGGGAAACTCAACTTATGCGCCTTTGTAGTGGGAGTATAGGTTGATCTGGTTCATTTGTCTTGAGCATAAACTGATGAACTCTCCTGGGGCAAATTTTCCACTCATCGGGAGGCGTGCTTGATGGCGTGCCTTCAAATAAACATACTCACAAATCACATCATCAAAGTTTGTGTGATCGTTAATACTCCAATCTTCTAGTTCAGCACCCGTAAGTCTTGCCTGTTCAAAGTTACTACCCAACGCATCAGTGTTGATCAAACTTGCACCACTGAGATTGGATCTTTTGAAGTTAGCATCGCAGAGGTTAGCTCCACAGAGGTTAGCTCCACAGAGGTTAGCTCCACTCAAGTTGGCTTTCCCAAGGTTAGCTCCACTCAAGTTAGCTCCACTCAGGTTGATATTTCTCAGGTCGGCTTTACTGAGGTCGGCTCTCGTAAGATTGGCATCACTGAGGTCGGCTCTCGTAAGATTAGCATGGCTAAAATTGGCTTCTTTGAGGTTAGCTTCTTTGAGGTTAGCGTCTTTCAGGTTTGCTCCAGTAAGATTGGTGACAAACAGGTTTGCTCGACGAAGATCAGCTCTTGTGAGATTCACTCTTGTGAGGTCGGCTGTTGAGAAATCGACTAAAAAAAGGTTCGCTCTACTGAGGTTTGAGCCACCGAGATCGGCTCCGCTGAGCTTGGCATTAAATAAATCTGCGCCAGATAAATCTGCCCTAGACAGGTTGACATATCGGAGGCAAGCTTCCCTTAAGTTGGCTTCTCGGAAATCGGGAATTAAATGGCTATTTTCTTCGATCCAAGCATTCCATGCATTTACTCCTTGCGCGAGTAATTCCATCTGTTTTTGATTTGTCATCTATCCTGAGGAGTGGGATTTGTAGTATCCGTTACATAGTCTATCACCGATGCTCAATACCTTCAAAATGTCAAGGGAGAAAATCTGAAAAATTTAGAGGAATCTCCAGCGATGGGAAGCCTGGATAGAGTGGTTGAAGATTTCTGGCAAAATGGGTTCAACACAAAACAGGAGTTATGGAGAAATAACAGATGGCTGTTTATCGAGTCCGGTTAGTCAATCCAGCACTCAATCTTGACCACACCATCTCGGTACCTGATGATCAATATATTTTGGATATGGCAGAGGAAGCGGGTATTCGTTTACCTGCGGGGTGCCGCGAAGGAACTTGTTCCTCCTGTATTGCCAAGCTAATCCGGGGTAATGTGGATCAAAGTGAACAAAAGTTTTTACAACCATCGGAATTAGCCGCTGGGTATATCGTCACCTGCGTTACTTACCCTCTATCTGATTGCACATTAGAAACTCATCAAGAACAAGTTTTATATACATCGTCTCTCTACTTGAAGACAACTCCATCTCAGACTAATTAATGTCTAAAAAATATCATTTTTCCTTTTTAAAAAGTATCCTTAGCGGCTACCCTTACGACAGAATTTTAAAATGAGTCGGTTACTTTACGAAAAATCAATTTCTTATAAAGGGTATTTAATTATTCCTTTTGTTTTTGGCATAGCGGATCGCCAATCTATTTATTCTTACAAATTACTATCTGAATTAGGACATAAAGGTAAATTTCATAAATCAGAGAATCCGGCGGGGATTTATTCGAGCAAGTGCGAGGAGAGTATTGCAGTTGCTCAAGAACATCTCGATAATAATTCAGATTTTGTAAGTAGCGATAATTACTTTAAACATCGCTACACTTATCGGAATAATTTAATTATTGTCTATGAAGTAAGTGGGAAATTTTTTTATGACCACTATAAGCCCGACCAATTAAATAATGTTGCTGCACCCAAAATTTTTACATCTGAGCAGGAATGTATCAGTTGGATTAAAGAGGGACTTGACCGTTCAGCCATCGGGGAAGAAGCTGAAACGTTATCAGAATAGCCTTAAACAGACTGATGCGATCACCTCAGTGATTGATTATGAGTCCCTTCAATCACCGCCTCTGCTTGCAGGGCGATCGCTCTCAATTGATCCAACGTTTCACCCTTTACCTCTTGCCATAACCCTCGTTGATTGGCTTCTAGTAACCGTTCAGCCATATCTCGCAGCGCCCAAGGGTTTTTTTGTTGAATAAATTCCTGCACCTTGGAGTCGAAGATATACGCCTCGGCTACACCTTGATACATATGGTCTTCTACACAATAGGTAGTGGCATCATAAGCGAATAAGTAATCAACAGTGGCTGACATTTCAAATGCGCCTTTGTAGCCGTGTCGCATTACGCCCTCAATCCACTTCGGATTGATAACACGAGAACGATAGACTCGTGCAATTTCTTCTCGTAACTGCCGAACTTTCGGGTTTTCAGGAATGGAATGATCGCCAAAATAGAGGGTGGGATTCTGACCCGTTAATGCCCGTACCGCTGCGGTTAAACCCCCTTGGAATTGGTAATAATCGTCAGAATCGAGTAAATCATGTTCGCGGTTATCCTGGTTGTGCAATACGATTTGCATCTGTTTCAATCGTTGATTAAACGCTTCAGGTGCGGCTACCCCCCCCAGTCCACCGAGAGGGTTGGAGTCTGTTTTCAAACCCGGAGATCCCCCTAAATCCCCCTTAAAAAAGGGGACTTTGATTGAATTCTCCCCCCTTAATAAGGCGGGCAGGAGGGGATCTGAATTTGGCGGGGAAGTTTGAAAACACGCCCTAGGAGGGGTACTGGTGTAAGCATAACTACTCCAATTGATATAAGCGCGGGCAATATCTTGCTCATCTGTCCAATTTTGGGCTTCAATTAAACCTTGTAGTCCGGCACCATAAGCACCGGGTTTAGAGCCAAAAATCCGATAGCGCGATCGCACATCTGCCTCTTCCTGACTCAACCCCTGGGATAGCCACATTTCGGCTTCCTGCTGAACTTGGGCGGCTAAAGGATTATCCTCCGGCGGTTCATCCAAAGCGGCAACAGCAGCAACCGCTTGGTCAAATAAACTAATTAAGTTAGGAAAGGCATCACGGAAAAAGCCAGAAATTCGCAACGTCACATCCACACGAGGACGCCCCAAGACGGACACAGGCAAGATTTCAAAATCTACCACTCGACGAGAAGGATAATCCCAAATCGGTTGAACCCCCAATAAGGCTAATGCTTCCGCTAAATCATCACCGCCAGTCCGCATGGTTGAGGTTCCCCAAACTGAGAGTCCTAACGTTTTGGGATATTCACCATTTTCTTGGGTATAGCGCTCAATTAATACTTCAGCCGCCTTTCGTCCAAGCGCCCAAGCTGTTTCTGTGGGAATCGCCCGAATATCAACGGAATAAAAGTTGCGTCCAGTGGGTAAAACTTCCGGGCGTCCTCGTGTTGGTGCGCCAGATGGCCCACTTTCGATATATCGCCCATCCAATCCTCGCAACAGTTGGGTAATTTCTTGGTTGGTTTGTTGGAGAGAAGGCAGGAGGCGATCGCATATCCATTCTAATTCTCGTTTTGTTGCTTCTCCCACTAATAGATTTTGAATTTTAGAAGCCCCCCTTTTTAAGGGGGGGTAGGGGGGGATCTGATTTTGGATGAGTTGTTCTACTAACTCAGCCGCTTGTTGTTCAAGTGCTTCAACCATGTCCCCAACAGTACGACAATTTTTGCCATACTCCCCTGTAGGGACGGGTTTGGACATTACAACAGAGACATCATCTTTGCGTGAATCACCTAAACCCGCCCCTACATTGTTGACCTCTGACAAATCAGCCGTCAGTGGGTCGAAATCCCATCCCCAATCCTCCGCTAAAGCACGAGTTAAACCGATACGATCATGACTTGGATGACGGGCAATCGCTACAATTAAATCCCGCAATTGTCGCCCATCTGGACATTGCCCAAAAATATGAAGACCATCTCGAATTTGGGCTTCCTTTAATTCACAAAGGTAGCCATCAATCCGATTTTGGATATTGGATTCTGGATTTTGGATTTCCTCCGTTTCAAGCCCTAAATCTTGGTGGAGATTTTCTTGGAGGATGAGTTGGGTAATGCGATCGCTAATCACATTCAATCGCTTAGGATCTAAACTTTGCGCCTCATAATACTCATCCATCAATCCTTCCAACTTTTGCAACGGGCCATACAACTGGGCACGAGTCATCGGCGGTGTCAAATGGTCAATAATCACCGCTTGCGAACGACGCTTAGCCTGAGACCCCTCACCTGGATCATTCACAATAAATGGATATAAATGAGGCATTGCCCCCAACGCCACCTCTGGATAACACTTCTGGGACAGCGCCACACTCTTACCCGGCAACCACTCCAGATTTCCATGCTTCCCCACATGCACCACTGCCTGCATTCCAAAATGCTCGCGCAGCCAATAATAAAACGCCAAATAAGCATGAGTCGGCTCCAAATCCGGCGCATGATAGTTCAAACTAGGGTCAACATCATACCCACGCGACGGCTGAATCCCAACAAACACATTCCCCAACTCAATCCCTGAAATAGGGAATGAGACACGAGGATTTTCAGTCCTCTGCTCAAGATTTCCCCATCGTTCACCAATACCCTGACGAACCTCCGAAGGCAACCCCTGAAAATACTCCCGATACTCCTCCCCAGACAACTCCTGCCGCACCAACCGAAAATCCCCCCCTTCCGGGTCATTCGTCACCCCAGCCGTCAGCCGCCCAATCAACTCATCCCCCGTTTCCGGAATATCCTCCACTCGATAACCAGCCTGCTGCAACCCCTTGAGAATCTCCACACAACTCGCAGGCGTATCCAACCCCACACCATTAGCCAGTCGTCCATCGCGATTCGGGTAATTTGCCAAAATCAAAGCAATACGTCGTTCAGTCGGTGGGGTTTGCCGCAATCGGACCCAACTTGCGGCTAAATCAGCGACAAAATTGATTCGACAAGGCACTGGTTCATAAACCACCACATCCGTTTGCAACGCAGGATTCCAGGTTTGTACCGACTTAAACGAAACCGCACGGCTGATAATACGCCCATCCACCTCTGGCAGCGCCACATTCATCGCCGTATCCCGTGGCGTCAGCCCCTGAAATTGAGAATCCCACTGTTCCACCGTGCCACCACTGAGGATAACCTGCAACACGGGTACATCCAGACGCTTCCACAACTCCAACTGAGGGGTTTCTGCGTCCAATTTTGCCAGAGAAAAACTGGTTGTATTCAGTAACAGTTCAATTCCAGAACCCTCTTTCGGCTGAAAATATGCCAATAATTCCGCCTGCACATCCGGGTCACGTAACGAAGAGACAAACACCGGCACCGCTTCCAACTCTCGCTGGGCTAAAGCTTGACAAAGTGCATTAATAGGTGCTGTGTTTCCCGCCAAATAATGAGCGCGGTAGAACAAAATCCCAACTTTGCCCTTGGTGCATGGCTCCGGACTCCGGACTCCGGACTCCTGATAAAGCCCAACACGAGGTATAGGTTTTGGCGCTGGTGGATGATAAGTTGGCTCCAGACAGACATCCGCAACAAATTTAAGGGCATTCACCACATTTTCCACACCCCCTTCCGTGAGATAGCGCCAGACCTGATTCACGACGGTCAGCGATACGGTAGAGTGACTCATGAGATCGGGATCGGGGCGGTCATCTCCAGGCAACACCACCAAGGCTGCACCCGTTTGTTGCACCGTATCTTGCACCACTTCTAATCCATAAGACCAGTAGGCACGTCCGCCCAAGATCCGTAAAATAATGATCTGAGCAGACGACAAGACATTTTCTGCATAGGTATCAATCGTGAGTTGCTGCTGCAACTGCAACAGATTGACCACCCGTAGTCCAGGGAAACCCACTGGTAATTGAGATGTCGATGCTGCCAGAGTCTGAATATCTGTGTCCGCTGCTGTAAGGAAAACGATGGGTGCTGGTGACTGTTCAATGAAAATGACGCCTTCGGCTTGAGGGTTCCACCCTCCAGGTGTTGCGGCGATACGGTGCATGGTTTTGTCCTCTGGCTTCGTCGAATGACGACTGCAATGTGTTATCTCTTTTTTTTAGTCTGCGGGTAGATGCTAATGATAAAGATTGAAGAATATATTACAACTGGGTCGCCAAGTCTCGAATAGCATCAACGAAGGGAGAGAAGCGTCACACATAGACCAAAGCAATGCCTATACTGGGTGATCCAAGATTCAGCCGAACGTTGCCATTGGCTATGTTTGAGCGGCTGCAAGACCTATTACAGCAGATGAAGTCCACACTCGGTGAGGGAGCTTTACTCTTGACCGAGGAGAGTCTATCTCAGAGCGCAACGGCTCCGGAATCTGAGACTCAACGGTTTGCTGTTCTGGCGTCATTACGATTCAGTGTACTGCTCGTCGGGGAACCGCAAGAGTCAGAGTCGGTGGCTGGGTATGACGCCCAGTCGAGATTGTATCAGGTTGGGTTGACCTTCGAGCCGAGGGCGATCGCCTCCTTCCTCACCCAATTGAGTCATCGTTTCAGCGACTATCCTGTTGCTCTAGACAAGCTGCATCAATCCCAGACTCGTCTACGCACGAATGATCCAGCCCTTCAGACTGAATTTACACTCTCATTATTGGAAATCTTAGTGTCTGGCGGAACGAGTGACTCTGCCCATTGCTCTGTAGCGGCTTGTCAACCCTTGGTCGAGGAGGCACTGTGCCAACAAATTGAGCAGGAGCGACTCCTGAATCAGGTCACCACCCAAATTCGCCAAAGCTTAGAGTTACCAGTCATTCTAGAAACAGCCGTTGAGCAACTACGACATTTTCTCCAGGTGGATCGACTATTAATCTATCAATTTGATGAATTTAATTGCGTCTCTGCCATCTACCAAAATGACATTTCTTCAACACAAGGTCAAACAAAATCATTAAATTTACGTCTGACCTCTCAAGGGTCACTCCTCAACTCTACAGTTTACTGGGGTCGTGTGACCTATGAATCTAAAGCTTCCAACGCGATTTCTTCTGTCCTCAACTTAATGGAAAAGGAAGATTGCTTACTTCAGGTACCGAATTGTAGAGCGAAATATCGCCAAGGGATAACTTTAAGTATTGATGATGTCGAAGCCGCTTACCCAGATTCTTCTTGCATCTTAGATCTGATGCGACGTTATCAGGTTCGCGCTAAGTTAGTGACACCGATTATCGTTCAGGAGCAGCTATGGGGGTTACTCATTGCCAACCAGTGTTTTCAGCCGCGCCATTGGTTAGAGAGTGAAAAAATATTTCTCAAACAAATTGCAGAACATCTGGCTGTCGCCATTCACCAAGCGCAGTTGTATGCTCAGTTACAACAGCAAAAAACGACTCTTGAACAACGGGTAATCGAGCGTACACAAGAACTTCGTGATATCTTGCAAGCGGCTCAAGCCGCAGATCGAGCGAAGAGTGAATTTCTGGCTACAATGAGTCATGAATTACGGACGCCTCTGACCTGTGTAATTGGAATGTCGGCGACGTTGTTACGCTGGTCTTTTGGTCAGGAAGGTACCCAACAAGTTCCTCTACAAAAACAACGACGCTATTTAAAAACGATTCAAGAGAGTGGGGAACATTTATTAGAGCTAATTAACGATATTTTGGATTTGTCTCAAGTTGAGGCAGGGAAAGCCGTTTTGAACATCAGCGAGTTTTCTTTGAGTAACTTGGCTCATCAAACGATTAGAACATTTCAAGAAAAAGCAGACCTTCGCCAACTCAAATTGGAAATGGATTTGCAAGTTACATCACAAAGAGGAAACGGCACACTGCCGCAGGAAGATCGCTTTTGTGCAGATCAACGCCGGGTTAAGCAAATTCTGTTTAATCTCTTGGGCAATGCTATTAAATTTACTCCCTCCGGAGGGAAGGTGATTTTAAGAATCTGGCAAGAGCAGAATTGGGTTGTCTTTCAAGTGGAAGACACGGGTATTGGTATTGCAGAAGAACACCGACCCTTACTGTTTCAAAAGTTTCAGCAATTAGAAACAGTATACCAACGCAACTATGAAGGGACAGGTCTAGGTTTAGCGTTAACGAAACAGTTTGTAGAACTCCACGGAGGCCGAATTGAAGTTGAATCGGTAGTGGGTGAGGGTTCTTGTTTTACGGTTTGGTTGCCCAATCAACCTTTAGCTTCTTCTACCTCTATGAAAGAATCTGCTCTTGAAAGGAAGAATTTCATCGTTCAAGGCAGCATTGTTTTAGTAGAATCTCAGGAAGAAAGTGCAACATCAATATGCGAAATTCTCACCGCTGCTGGTTATCATGTTGTCTGGCTGATTGATGGTTCAACAGCATTCCAGCAGATTGAATTGCTCCAACCCAATGCTGTAATTGTCGATTGGCAATTACGAGGAATGGATGGTTATGAAATAGCCCATTGTCTGCGTAATTCTCCCTCTACTCAACAAATCAAAATTCTGGCGTTAACCATGTCCACCATCGCTGAAGACCAAGAAGATGAGTTCAGTGCATTGATTGATGATTACTTGCTGAAACCTGTCGAACCCTTACAGTTATTACAGCGAGTGACGGCCTTGATGGCAAAGTAGCTTTTTGTGATTGTCTTGGGTTAAGAGATTATACTCTAATTAGGCTACAGCCGATTTGAAGTAGGCCACTTTTTTAAGTGTACTAAAGCAACAACACGGGTGACCTCAGCGTTTATAGATTTAGAGCAGAAATAATCATTGTATTTCTCCTCCCTACTGGTCAATGTGCTGGTGGGAGTTTTATTTTTTAGCCCTCCACACAGAAAAACCACTGAGAAACCCTGATGATGGGTCAAGTGGTAATGCGTTCAATCTAAGGTACAGATTTCCTTTTTTTGGGTAATAACTGATAAATGGTGTTGATGAGTTCTTGAGGATGGGAAAGCTTAGAGAGGTAAGCATCAGCTCCTGACTTATTCCCCTTCATCAATGCCTTGAACTCTTGTTCTTGCCCAGAATACATTAACACCGGTAAATGCTGGGTTTTTTCATTCGACTTCAATTGCTGACAAACCTCATAGCCATTCATCCGAGGCATCAGAATATCTAAAATGACGAGAACTGGAGAGATCGATTGAACTCGCTCCAGTGCTTCGATGCCATCATTCGCCACAATAACATCTAGCCCAATCTTTCTGAGCAGTTTGGAGATGATGAGTTGTTGGGTTGGGTCGTCGTCTACAACCAGTGCTAGACACATAGGTAATTTTCCCTGCTTATTTTGGTCTTTTCCCCTGTTATTCCTATCACTTAGTTTTTGTGATTTAACGACAAGTAGCTGTGAAGCTTCGATGAAATGATGTAAAGATTCGATGAGTCATACACTCTTGATTCTCCTCTCTCAACCTCAAGAACTGTCTTGAAAGGCAGAAGGCAGAAGGCAGAAGGTAAAAGGTAAAAGTGAAAAAAAATCACTTTCATTGTTTGTTGTGAACGCTAGCTCATGGGGGGTCTTGTACCTTTTGGTTTTTGGTCAGCGATTGCACCTGCCTCCACCAGCTTCAGGAGTGTAGGAATATTAAAATTGTTCAAGGCTTTGCACAACTCTTCAAACTCGGTATATTTTTGCAAGCTATAGGAGGTACCTTCACTTAAGCCTAAGATTCGACAAAACTCCGCATAGTCGGTCTCCCAGTGAAGAGTGTTTAGAGATTGAATTAATGTTTTAATTTCTAAATACGTTAGCCCGGTAATTGCATAAGTTGCCATCGTCGGTCTGCCATCCTTTGCGTTATAGGGAATAGATTAAGGAAGCTCTAAAACCTGTAAGCAAGGCTGTACACTTTCACGGTCTCTGTAATGACGGTGTTCTACTGGACAATTTCAACTTCTCATGAATCTCCGTCCCCAACAGTGATGGCATCCTATAGCAGCTCGTGAAATGAACGCTATTTTTTTGTGACAGCAAATAATTCATCCCAGTGACGGGATACTGACAGAGCGTGTGATTTCGATCACTAGACTCCGGAAAGCGGTTAGAAGCCTTGAACTTCTGGAGCGGCTGAGACTTGATAGACTAAAGTGGCCTGAAGTTGAGAGTAGGGTTCCAGGGTGAAATACCACGTACAGAAGCCATTTTCATTGGGTTGGACGCCATCTGTCGTTTTTGGTGCCATCACTTCTACCTTCACCTGCTCCAACTCTGAAACAGGCACGCGTTCTGTGGTTTTAATCGTCCTTGACTGTGCTCCAATATTCGAGAGAAATAACTGAATTGTGGTGGCGACGCTATTCCACTGGGTAAGATGGTCTTGTTTCCTTTTCTGGGTTGTCTTGCGTTGCACACGCATTGCCCCATCTGGACCCCAGCCTAAGGCAAACTTCTCTCCGGGTGCGATAAATCCGACTGATGTTTTGCCGACAAACTCGGATGAACGCACTAAATCCACGGGTCCTGCCAGAATGGGGAATGGGGCGGTATTCGTCTGTTCACTTTTGAGAAAAACCTGACAGGAGAGTTCTGGCATCAAAACATACTCCACCTCCGCTTCTGAGGAGAAGGAGAAGAGGGGAACCCGGTAGGGACGACCATCGGAGGGAATCGTCGCTTTGTTGGCGGGTCGTAGATTACGGACTTCACCGCCGTCATCCACACCGGGTAGTGCGACCGTACCCGGTGTCGCACCTGCACCGAGTCCGGTGGTTTGAATTTTTTGGTCACGGGCTTCCAGCGTAATTTGTTTGGATTTTTCCCGCACATTCAACGGGTCATCGGCTAACAAGGGAGGTTCGGTACCGAGGGAAGCACGGGCGGTGGAAAAGACTAAATCCACATTCTTCCAATCTTCACCAGTGCGTTGCCAGACACAACCATCGACGCGAAACGAGAGAGAAGGCTTGTCTTCTAACAGCAGACGGGCTTGGTGCCACGGTCGCCACATGGCATTAGGAACCACGTAGTCGAAAGCAATTTCATACTCTCCCGCTTGAGGAATCCTTAAATCAACTTCGATGTGGGCAGTGTAGAGTAGTTCAGGGCTTGACAGGGCACGGATGCGGGTGCCTAAGTCATTAAGGCGCTCCCTTAACTTTTCCTGATTATGATAACCGTTTAACATCTCGGCACGCAGTTCGCGCAACTGCTTAAATAAGGTTTGAAATTGGTCACGCCAAGATTTGGGGTCAAGTTGTCCCCAAACGGCATCGATGGGGAGTTCCTGCAAACTATGCGCCAAGATGGTGCCGACTTGCTCAAAGGAATACTGTTGATGTTGACGGTCTTCGGTAAGATGGTTGAAGGTATGGTGCAGCGATCGCCATTCTGCCAACAAGGTTTTAATTTCCTCGGGTCGTTCCTCTTCCAACACCCGCATCTGGCGGCGAACACGAACATCGTCTATTCTTGCGCCTGGATAGTTCCCACTAAATTCTGCCCGTAGCGATTTATCAGAAAGGACGGGTGCAACGTTCTCGACTTTAATTCGCCATAATCCTTGTGTTAGGTTAACTTGACCCACTCGCCGCACTAATGCACGGTCTTCTAGGAGTGTAACCACGGATACAGGTGCATCTAGGATGAGGTTTTGAATGGTGTCTGGCGATTGCCCAATGGGTTGCATCATCAATATACTTTGCTCTGAATTCATTACAGTTCATCCTGACGGTGGAGGGCTAAATTAGCCAAAGCACTATCTAATGAGAGTTCATCGAAGAGCGATTCCAACTCTTCTAGAGAAGGAATATCCTCTTCCAATTCGGAGGCAATATGGGCTGATTCTTGTAAAGTTAAGTCGTTAACATTACAGCATTTTGTTATGCCCACTTCTTGCTGATTTGCACTTCGTGATTGATGGCTCAAGCCATGAAGGTGTGCCATGAGGGCTGCCCGAATTGACTCAATTTCTGATATGACTTGCTTCGCTTGATCATCCTTTAAGTTAGAGGGATGCCGCAGTTGCTCAATTAACGATTTGAGGCGGTAAAACACCTGCATCAATAGGTCTTCTAGCTTTTGATCAATCTTAATCGAACCCTGTTGCTGGATAACTTTCAAGCAATCGACTAAGCAAAAACCGGTTTTATGAATGCTGTTGATATAAAAGCTACTGATGGGGAGCAAATTAGCTCCGCCCACAATTCCGCAACGTGCAGCGCGGAATAATTCACTCACAATGTCTGGGTCTTCAATCGTACTTTGCAACTTCAACAAATGCTGCTCGATGATCGCAAGATGGTTTTGAGCATCCTCAATGTAATAATCCATGATTTGCTGTAGGTGTTCCGACTGCATAGCGAATTTCCCTAGTAGATGCTCAATTTTTCTTCAACACATCGGTCAAGTCATGGCGGCAAAGATTCAGTTATTCCCGTCGATTTCCACCGATTAGTTCACTATCCACAAACGTCTTAATGGTGTACTGTAACGCTAGCTTTGTTTGCTCACCTCCTGGCACTTGCACTCGCCAGCGATAACCTCCGCGAATCGGTGTGCCACGTTCTTGTTGTTCATACTTCTCCCACTCTGGCGAAACGCGATCAATTTGCACGTCAACTTTGGCATCTGTATCAGGGATGGGAATGCGTTCCCGCACCTCAATTCGAGCCTCTCTGGGTAGACGGTTGGCAAGATCAATTTCAATGTTGTGGCGCAGTTCGTTAAAAGCAACAAGGGTTTCACCGGAACGAACTTCCTGATAACTCGTGTTCCGGGCTACTTTGATGGCTTGCTCAACCCCTAGACCTAACTCCATCTGTCCCTTGGGTGGCACTGTAGTAATATTAGTCGATAAGATATACTCGCCATCCACATACACATCCGCAGAGCCGGCGAGTAAGGGAGCTTGTAGCGGGTTCTTGAGCTGGGCAATGCGGAACACATTGGTATCCTCGCGGGGCACCACCACATAGCGCAAATCTACGTCTGTTGAGTTGCTCGTCAGGGCGACGGAATGAAATTCACCATCTGAAGGGACATCGATACGTCCATCAGCGTTGTAGGCATAATCGAAGGAGCCAGCAACCGTTCGCACGTTAATCCCGCCCGGAGGAAGATTGACATAAATGCAATTTTGTGCATTAGATACAGCCTGTTGCACTACTGTGATGACATCGAAACTAACAACAACGTTTCGGCGCTGGAGGATTTCTAAATAGACTTCTTGCCGTTGCTCAATTGACAACTTACCGCGTTGGGTTGGTTCATCGGCGGCTCCCATCCGCATTAAGCTATAGGCAAGGAGATTGGTTACAGAGTCTTCCTCTTCCCTCACTTGTGCTTGTCGAGACTCGTGGAATGTGACTGTCTTTGCTCTAGAAGGGGATCGAAGTACAGCCGGGGCTGCCGCAGGCATACTTTCAGCGTATCCGCTATACTCGTCTGCGTCTATCATGCCTGGAGAAATCAAGGTGATATCAAATTCATCCCGTGGTGCAGAAGGTTGAGCGGTTGCTGGCTCGACTCCCCTCCGTCTCTTCTGCTGGGATAAGGAAGCTTTGGCGAGTTCCTGACTTCTCTCAAAGACTTCTTCTGTGTCCAAGAGTGACGGACTCATTTTTCGTGAGACTTGTGTGGCGTCAATTTCCTGATGTTCCAGAACTTCTACAGCCAAATCGGGTAACGGTGGCACGCTTGGGGAAGGGATATCGGTGAGGACGGAGTGCTGAGATACAGCAGAAAGTGCTACCTGTTTCTGCCGATCAAAATCCTCAAACAGAATCTCAGCACCCATAGGAGGAAGACGCCAGCCCGATTTTTTTAACACGGGTTGAGCGCGTCCAAGCCGTAGAGAGGGCAATTCGGGCAACTCACACCAAGCTAAGGGTTCAGCCGTAGAAAGTTCCAAGCTTACTCCCGACCAATCTTCACCCGTGCGCTGACAAATAAAGGCTCGTACTGCTACTGTTGCCTGATTTCCTTTACTATCCAAACGGCAGATATAAGTCGGTGTCCAACGTGCACCAGGGACAAAATATTCCACAATTAACCGTTGCCCTGCCAGCGTACTGGCTTCACCTTCGTAACTCAACCGGACAACCACTGTCTTGCGAAGTTCATGGGGACGAACTTCCCTAGCAGAAGAAGCACGAGCCTGTTTTTGTAGGAGATCGTCGAGATGTTCCCTCGCTTGGCGTAACTTTTCCTTGGTTTCCCGCTTTTCTGTGATTCGGGCACGAACTTGTTCATCCTTAAAGTTCGCCAAGGTGAGTCTAGCACTCAGCGGCGAAGGCGGGGGGGCTTTCCCTTCTTCCCCATCAGGTCGTTCTGGTACATCTAACTGATAGAGGATGGCGATTTCAATGTCAATTAACGCGATCGCATCCTCAATCTTTCTGACCTCAGCCTTCGCTTCCCGCACTTCCTCCTCGGAGGGCGAATTTTGTACCGCTTGGCGGGGGGGAACCGCTAAACCAATCCGAACATCAGTGGCAATTGCCGTACTCGTACCCAGTTCTGCTTCAACACGCACCCGAACACTGCTATCATCCAGTGCTAGAGGTAATCCCGCCATTTCAACATGTTCTGGGATTTCACCTGCGCCTAGCTGTAAGTCGGCGACACGGGTAACCGTTGCACCCGCTGCATAGATTTTTACTTTGTCTATTCTGGAAGTCAGTTGTGCGTAGACGCTTGGCGTCTGCTTGTCAGACATTACCATATTTTTCAGGGCTTAATGGGTGGTGTTTTCAAGCCTCTATTTCTATATCTCTTCAAGGAACAGAGGATATGCAAAAAATTTGCAGTCACTTGAGCCGTGATGCTCCCTGGCGTGCGAACTTGCGACGCTGTGTTTTCTTGACTCCCCCATCCGATTCAGATTCCCCTAACTCTGCCTTAAAAAAGGGACTTTGAAAGAATTTTTCCCACTTCTTAACCAAAACTTTAATCAGGAGGACTGGGGGGAGCGAAGGGTTGGAAAATACGCCCTAGGGTTAAAATTGCTTGTCAATATCCCTAATCCCTTCCAATCTCTAGTATGGTAGCGAATTTTAAAAGTCCAATTCAGGGTTGTTTAAAAGGTTTAATTGTTTCTTGTCAAGCCCCTATTGACTCACCTTTACACGATCCCCAGGTGATTGCGGCTATGGCGCAGGCGTCTGTGAATCAGGGTGCTGTCGCCGTTCGGATTGATACACCTGCTCATGTTGAGGCAGTACGGAGGCAATGTCCAACAACTCCCATTATTGGCTTGTGGAAACAGCAGTTACCAGGATTTGACGTTTATATTACTCCTCAGTTTCACCATGCAGCCGCGATCGCATCGGCGGGTGCGGATATCATTGCGATTGACGCGACATTACGGGAACGCCCTGGTGGAGAAACGGTTGAGACATTAATTGCTCGGATTCACGATGAACTCGGTAAGTTAGTGATGGCAGATGTGGATACGATTGAGAGTGCGATCGCATCCCAAAAAGCAGGCGCAGATATCGTCGGTACCACTCTTTATGGCTACACGGCTCAAACTCAACACCTCTCTCCCCCTGGCTTTGACCTTCTCCGTCAGATCGTAGAGCAGTTGGATATTCCTGTAATTTGTGAAGGCGGTATCGCCTCACCCCAAATGGCTCAAGAAGCGCTGAAACGAGGAGCCTATGCTGTTGTGGTGGGTACAGCGATTACTGGCATCGATTTGCAAGTCAAAGCTTATCAAAAAGCGATCATTGATGTCTCATGATGGGGGAGATTTACGGGTTGTATTCGATTTACCACATATTGTCACCACTGAGTGTATGGCAAAGTTACAAAATGTTGTCAAATGCGTGGGGGGTCATACCCAACACCCAGAGACTGTAGGGGCATCCCTTGTGGATGCCCTGTATGGTGGATGTCCTGTGTGGTGGATGCCCTCGGTGGTGAATGCCCTTGGTTGTAGATGTCCCATATGCAGACAGGGCAGGCACAAGACCTGCCCCTACAGCCGGAGACCATTGGGGGGTTGGGAGTGGAATAATGTAGATTGACATCCATTGCGTTTGCAGTCTCTCAATGTCAAAAAAGACCCAGTTAATTAGCGCAGTCCTTGGCAGTACCGCACTGTTGTTGACTGTTGTCCCTCAAAGTGAGCCAATGGCTCAAGAGGAACCCCTGTCCATCTTTCTCCTGAGGCGACCCTGTGTTAATACAGGAATTGGTAACTGGTTGCGTCGGACTGAAGATGTTTCTGTCGGTAAAGCGGTTTACACATCAAGACTGTTTATGGGGCCGGGTAATCGCGCTGCCTCAATGACTTGTAGGCTTCAACCCAATGATGGAGGAGTCATCTTTCAACGACTGAAGTTATCGTTCGGGATGCGCGACAATGACAAAGGTAGTCCTCCAGTTAATGTCAACGTTTATTTGGATGGACAAAGGGCTGAAGCGAGAAGTGTTTCTCCAGAACAAGGAGAGGTTGTGACGCTGGATGTCACTCCCACTAGTAACGTGGCAATCGAAACGGTCTGTTCTAATCAATCCAAATATTGCGATCGCGTTTATTTCTGGGAAGCAGAGTTGGAATACTCCCCGATTCCTAAAAAATAAGAGCGGTATTGTCAAAACGAAGATAGTGAGTACTTTGTAGGGGCACGATATGTCGTGCCCTTATCCTGTGGTATGGGCAACTGTAGGTTATGTTCAGAAGCTCCAGTTTTCTATGCTAATGTCCAAGTCTAGGTGCGGTGCAATTAACCTTTCCTAGACAATGGAAATAGATCCAAGCGTGTAATTTTGCAGGAAAATAATCGAGTCATTTGCAGCGTTAAAGCCATCCACTGCGTCATTGAGAGCGATGAAGGTTCCGCTTAGGCCAGTAGCGGTAAACGCGACAGCACTATTAGCTGTAAATACACCACTAGTTAGTAGAGCAGAGATAGCTCCTGCACTCAGGCTATCTACAGTACCAATAGAAGTAGTAAGTGTTGTTGTAAGGACAGAAGTAGAAGCATCAATTTGGTTGCCAATAGTGTAGTCAGTA
>DATNQL010000927.1:0-6609 GCA_036704025.1 Stenomitos sp. | reverse complement strand
GCTGAACAGCCACTGGTTCTGAGCTTTCTCCGGAAGTAGGATTAGTCGCGAGTGGGTCAGTGGTTGTCGCTGGTGCCTCGGCAGACTCAACGGTCTGTATCGGTGCATAAGCGGGTGCGGCTGGCTCCACAGGAGGAGTAGAATTAGCCATCGATGGATTAACGGTCGCCATGGGTGTCACGGCAGGCGCATCGACTGGCATTGGTGCATTGGTCGGTACGGAACTCCCCAAGGATACATTTGTACTATATGTTTGCGCCCTGACCGGTCCGGTACTGCTAACAACGGTTAACGCGGTCATACCGAGCAAGAAGGAAACGAGTTTAAAAGAGATACTGTTCACGGTCACCCCTCGACAATGATGTCAGAAACTGCAAGAAACTCAACTTATTCGTTAATTTTCTCGGATTATAGTGTTCAGACAACTAAAATCCCTGAGGTCAATTTAAAAGATTCTGCGATTTAACGCTACCTACTCTGGAACAGATTTAACAAAAAGATCTTCCATCCGTTGGAGGATTTTAGAATATGTCCGATGAATAACGGCATCTGCCCTGGGACAAGCGAGGGCAAACAGGGAGGCAGAGGCAAAGGATGGTGATCGCTGTAGAGTGCGTTGGCACACTTATTCGTCCTAATCCCCATCAGCCATCTTATTTGGCACCAAGAATAACCCCCTCAGGTTCCCCCTCTCCGCAGCACCTTATGAAAAGCCGTACTATTTCTCACCCTGGCTGCTCGGCTGGGGTAGTCGCTTTCATCATAGATTTCACCGACCAGCTCTTCTAATATATCTTCCAATGTCACCAATCCTACAGTACCGCCATATTCATCGACTACAATAGCAATATGAAGCCTTTGTTGCAACATTTCCTTGAGAAGATTAGCAACCCGCTTCGTATCCGGAACATAGACGGGAGGGTCCATCGCCTCTGTAACCAAGACCAGACGGCGGCCTTCTTTTTGGGCTAATGTTAGCTGCTGAAGTGCCCGCTTTAAGTGAACAATTCCTACAATTTGGTCTTTCGATTCTTCCTGAACGGGAATGCGAGAATATCCTGTCTCTAAGCAGAAATTGATCAGATTCTGCAAGGTTTCCTCATGGGAAATCGTTCGCATCTCAATCCGAGGCTTCACCAAATCGCGAACGTTGAGGCTATCTAACATTAAAGCTTTGGAGAGCAATTGGTGTTTATCCAGATCAAGCTTGCCCTTACCCCCCAAAACTTCAATCAGTAACTTGAGGTCTTTTAAAGATTCTCCTTCCTGAACAACTCCCCCTTGAAAGAATCGAATCCCTGTCTGAGCGATAGTTTCAAAAAAATAGGTAATTCCGAAAAAAGATAAAACCCTAGATAGCCAATAGATAGGGCGTACTGTCAGCCTAAAAATTGGCATGACATTGTTGATGGCTACGGATTTGGGCGTAATCTCTCCAAAAATCAATACCAGAACTGTAACAACCGCCGTCGCAAGACCCAGACCGGCACTACCTAGCCAAAGAGCAAAAAGGTTACTGGTGAGAATGGCTGAAAAATTATTGACTAGGTTGTTGCCGACTAAAAGTGTGGTGATAAAACGAGACCGTTTCTCTAAAACTAGCCGGAAAATGCCACTGGGGTCGCCTTGATCTTTAATCAGTGACCTGAGTTTGAGGTTATCAAGTGCCGTAATAGCCGTCTCTGAGCCGGAAAACATCGCTGACAGTACCAGCATCAAGACCAGCACAATCACATCCAGTCCAACATTTCCCAACAGGGGACCGATATCAGAAGCAGCAAGAATGTATAACGGAAATGATACTTGGAAAAAATTCACGCTTAGAGCGCAGTGTTTTTAACTGCAAATAAGACCGCTTAACTTTGACCTTCGCTAGACGCGATCGCAAGATAGTGGTTTAAACCAATTGAGTTGGTGCCACTCGCTTACTCTCGCCGTCTAGGGAGGCGGAAGCGACTAGTGAGGTACTCCCGAAGCTAACCCTTTAGAGTACCCGTGAGTAGCTACAACACTCCGCCATTAGCCCACCGTATACGCACTTTGAAGCGCCCACCAAAGAAGCAAGCCAATACTGCCCAAAACCAGTACGGCCGAAATCGCGATCGCCTTCGGGCTATCAGCTCCCTTAAACTTCATGATTCCACGATTTAGGTCTGACATATCGCTTTGGCTCCTATCTTTAAATTCAAGCGATGTAACAACTTGAATATATCCTGGTCTAGATTATCGATCAAAGCCGGATAAATCCATACTTCATAAGATCGATTTAAAAGCTATAGAGGTAAGGCGTGAACATCTTACTGGTGAGTTTGCTAGTGTGGGTTGGGCTGTTACTCTTGCTAGAAGCGGGATTACGGTTGATCTTTGGCTTTGGCAATCCCCTGCTGTATCTAGCCGATCCGGACATGGGTTACTTACTAGCTCCGAACCAATATACAAAGCGGTTGGGCAATCGGATTGTCATTAACGAGTATTCTATGCGTAGTCCGACCATGACCAAGAAGCGGCCTCCCTCAACGCTGCGAGTTTTGTTACTTGGAGATTCGGTTGCGAATGGGGCGTGGTGGACTGACCAAGAGCAAACCCTTTCAGCACGGATGAGTGCTCATCTAAAACGCCCCATGGCTGAAGGCTGGGGCGGAACTCTGAACCGAAACACGCCATTTGAACGAGTAGAAGTCCTCAATGCCTCGGCTAATTCTTGGGGGCCTCGCAATGAGTTAGCTTATTTACAACGTTTTGGAGCGTTTGAGGCTCAAGCGATCGTCTTGCTGCTCAACACCGATGATTTATTTGCCACTGAACCGACTTCAGACCCTGTAGGACGCACTCCCAACTATCCGAACCGGAAACCCCTGTGTGCGTTGGCTGAAGTGTACACTCGTTACCTGTCACCCCAGCTAACCCGTATTGGCATGAAGGCCGTTACTCCAAAACAGGAGGGAGTGGTCGCTCAACCAACAGGGAAATTCGTGTTGAGGTCTCCACTCCCCCCTACTGACTCGAACAATACCCAATCCCTGGTTAGCGATCCCCTTGACTCCGGCCCAGAACGCTCCTACGCCAATGACGTGTCTGCTTGGACGCCAGAGGCTTCAACCGGCATAACCCCTCTTTCTGGGTTAGCACAGCCGCCCACAGAAGCCTCACAGAACGTCTCCTTGGAGAGTAACTTGGATGCCATTCGTCAAATTCATTCCCTCGTGACGCTTGCTGGTGCTGAGTTTATCCTGGCGATGACACCCCTATTGCGAGAAACGGGTGAACCTGGGCCGCGTGACTACGAGCTGAAGGCACGCGAGCTCCTCACTCAACTGACTCAAAAGGAGTCTATTCTCTATCTGGATTTTTTGCCCCTGTTCAACCACTGGGAAACGCCTCAGACATTGTACCGAGACCACATTCACCTGAGTCCTTCAGGAAATGAGAGAGTGAGTGAAGCGATCACGCGATCGCTCCAGCAGGTGTTGCGGGAATCAGCCACGTTCACGACGGGGGAAGAGAGCATGAGCCATTCTTAAACATTATCCCCATCGCCCCTAGCCCCTTGTTGTAGCCCCAAGTCATACTTCAAGGCTACTCACTAGGGATTAATAGGTGACGGCTGACACAGGGCGAACATGGAGGTCGCGGCGCTCATAGTCCATGGGATGCCAAACTTGACCATCCAGAGCAATTTGCTCAATCAGACTCGCCAAGCGGAGAGCCTTGAGTGCCTGTTCTCCCCCAACCGAAGGTTGATTGCCGCCTCGCACACAGCCCACAAAGTGTTCTAACTCCGCGCAGAGTTTGTCAATGTTGCTGGTGTAGACCTTCTCAATCAACCCATCTTGCCGATAAAGCACCTGACCATAATCCGTCATGCAGTTCGCTGTCGTTTGCCGATGAATCAGAATCTCATTGTTGAGAAAATCGGCTTCCGTCAGCGAGTTTTTGCAATGAGCCGCAATTCGGCGAATTTTGCGGTGTGTCACCTTGCTAGCGGTTAAGGTCGCCACAATGCCATTGGCAAAACCCAAGGTCGCTGTCACATAGTCTAAATAGCCAGAATTGTCGGCACGGCTGCCACTGGCTGTCAACTTCACCACCGGGGCGGCAGCGAGTTCTAATAGCAGGTCAATGTCATGAATCATCAGATCCAGGACAACGGAGACATCATTGGCTCTATCCGAATAAGGACTCATCCGGTGTGCTTCTAGAGCCAGTAACTCTTCGGTCTTTAAAACTTTGCCCAATTCCTGAAAAGCGGGGTTAAAGCGTTCAATGTGCCCAACTTGCAGGATGGATTGGGACTCCGCTGCGGCGTTCACCAAAGACTCGGCTTCGGCAATACTGGCAGCGATCGGTTTTTCTACTAAGACATGAACCCCAGCTTGCAAACACGTTATCCCAACTTCGTGATGTAACTTTGTGGGGACGGCAACACAGACAGCATCTACATACGGTAGAAGGTCTCGATAATCCTCAAAAAAACGGACACGGTACTTACTCGCCATGTCCAAACCACGTTCGACATTAATGTCTGCTACCCCTACAAGTTCTACGTCTTTGAGAAAACTTACAACGCGGGCATGATGTTGTCCCATATTGCCAACGCCGATAACGCCAATCTTGATTGGCTGCGGCAGGCTGCGCTGCACATGGGCATCCAGATGTCTTTGGCACATTCTATCTTGCACTCTTGTCTGCTCCTCCACCACGGGAACTAAGTCGATTTGCTTATTCTGAGCCGCCTTAAACCATCCAGATAGTACCACAGCCCCTCTAAGTGTGAAGAATTCCAAAGTTTTGCCTAGATCCCTCAAACAAAAAATTTAAGGAGGTCTTTGGGGCGGTCATTTTCTTTTCATTGTGGTTTTACGACTTCATAGAGCGCCAGATCGATGTGTCAGTTTCTGGGTTGTCCATTGAGACGGCGATTTCCGGGGTTTTTAGACTACTTCAACGCTCTCGACTGGCTCACAATGTAGTTTGGGTGTAAAGCAACATAGCTTTAGTATTTACAGGGCTAATACCGAGTTGCGTTC
Source organism: Stenomitos sp. (assembly GCA_036704025.1). GTDB lineage: Bacteria > Cyanobacteriota > Cyanobacteriia > Cyanobacteriales > Coleofasciculaceae > Allocoleopsis. The sequence continues at coordinate 1,582 of DATNQL010000927.1, read as the reverse complement.
AAACATAGTGGTTGAGATAGACACCCAGACAGGGGGACGCTCCCGACGTGGAGAAATTGAATGTGCTACGTATGAATGCAACGGCGTATAAGTCATCAACAGCGATTCCTGAATGATAAACTTGTGGGAAATTAACCTCAAAAACATAGCTTAAAACCTCGTCAATTAGTAAAGGATTTAGATTTTGAAAGCCGTTATTTTGTTATCTGGGGGATTAGACTCTTCGACAGTTCTCTATCAAGCCAAGGCAGATGGTTATGAATGTTATGCCATTTCTTTCGATTATCGACAGCGCCACCGACGAGAACTGGAATATGCCAAAACGATCGCACGTTGTGCGGGTGTGAATGAGCATCAGATCGTCAGTTTTGACTTGCAACAGTGGGGCGGTTCTGCGCTAACAGATGAGGGTCTTGATTTACCTCAACATCGGACTTTGGATGAGATGTCTCAAAACATTCCAGTTACCTATGTACCGGCTCGAAATACCATTTTTTTAAGCTTTGGTTTATCTTACGCGGAAGCGATCGATGCTCAAAGGGTTTATGTAGGAGTCAATGCTGTGGATTATTCCGGTTATCCCGATTGCCGTCCGGACTATATCCAAGCCATGCAAAAAGTTTTTGAACTAGGCACCAAGCAGGGTCGAGAGGGCACCGCTATTCAGATTGTGACTCCTCTGATTGACCTGAAAAAAACTGAGATTATTCAGCTAGGCAATCAGCTTGGTGTCCCTTGGGAACAAACTTGGTCTTGCTACGCTGGCGGGGAGGTGGCTTGTGGTGTTTGTGATTCCTGTCGATTGCGGCTGGCAGCTTTTGCTGAATTGGGATTGCAAGACCCACTCTCTTATACCGTGACGACTGAATCACTAAACCGATGAATCATCAGGTCTGGATTTAGTCCTGTTATTTCATATTTTATTTTTGACCCTTTAGCCTTCATTCCACTGGTTTTTTGGCACAACAAACTCATCCTTTTACCATTTGTAAGAATTCTTTTAGGTTTCATCAGGGGAAAAATTACTATAGATTAATCTGATGTTTGTCTCCCAAGAATGACTTGCTGCCTTAATCCCGATTGTCAGAATCCCCTAAATCCAGATGGCTTTAAATTTTGTCAGTGTTGCGGGACAAAACTGGTGCTGTTGCGAAATCGCTATCGTCCCATTCAGCCCTTGGGTCGTGGGGGATTTGGTAAAACTTATCTGGCTGAAGATATAGACAAGCTCAATGAGCGCTGTGTCATTAAGCAATTTACACCCCAAATTAAAGGAATTGGAGCTCTTGAGAAGGCAACCCAACTGTTTGAGCAAGAGGCAAGGCGACTGCAACAACTAGGGCAACATCCACAAATTCCCGCGCTATTGGCCTACTTTAAGGATGGCAATGATCTGTATTTAGTGCAGGAGTTTATTGAGGGGCAAACATTGCAGACAGAGTTGGAGCAGTACGGAATATTTAGTGAGTTCAAGATTCGGGAGCTGCTGCTCGACTTTTTAGCGGTATTGAAGTTTGTCCATCAGCAGGGTGTCATTCATCGAGATATTAAGCCAGACAATATCATCCGCCGCCGGCAGGAT
>DATNQL010000926.1:0-11917 GCA_036704025.1 Stenomitos sp. | reverse complement strand
TATAGTCGAGGGAAACCGTTGGCATTGAGTGAATTTCTCCCTCTAGCGATTCAGATTACTCAAACGTTGGAAGGTCTATATCAAAACCGTGTAATTCACAAAGATATTAAGCCTCAGAATATTCTAATTAATCCTGAAACTAAACAGATTAAAATTATCGATTTTAGTATTTCTTCTCTCTTGCCGAGGGAAAATCTCGTTCTACAAAATCCCAATGGACTCGAAGGCACCCTTGCCTATATGTCCCCAGAACAAACTGGAAGGATGAATCGAGGAATTGATTACCGCACAGATTTTTATTCTTTGGGGGTCACATTTTACCAACTTCTGACCGGCCAATTGCCTTTCTGGAGTCCTGACCCCATGGAGTTAGTTCATTGCCATATTGCTAAGATAGCGATTCCTCCGATTGAGGTCAATCCAGCTATTCCCGAAATGGTGAATAATATTGTCCTCAAATTAATGGCTAAAACTCCAGAAGACCGCTATCAGAGTGCTTATGGCATCAGTCAGGATTTAGAAATCTGCTGGCAACAATGGCAAACGCAGAAAACGATTGCATTCTTTGCATTAGCCAAACGAGATATTTGCGATCGCTTCGTGATTCCTGAAAAACTTTATGGTCGAGAAACTGAAGTGGCAACCTTACTCGCGGCTTTTGATCGAGTTGCCAAAGGAACGACTGAAATGATGCTGGTGTCGGGATTCTCTGGAATTGGTAAAACGGCTGTGGTTAACGAAATTCATAAACCTATCATCCGACAACGCGGTTATTTTATTGCCGGTAAATTCGACCAATTCAAACGAAATATTCCCTTCTCGGCTTTAGTACAAGCTTTCCAAAATTTGATGCAACAATTACTCGCGGAAACGGATGCTCAGTTACATCAATGGAAAGTCAAGATTTTAACCGCATTGGGAGAAAATGCTCAAGTTATTGTTGATGTTATTCCTGAATTAGAACGCATTATTGGCAAACAGCTACCTGTCCCTGAATTATCAGGAAGTGCAGCTCAAAATCGCTTTAATCTACTATTACAAAAATTTATTGCTGTTTTTACAAATCAAGACTATCTTTCGCCTGCATCTCACTATCCTATCACTCACACTCCCCTGGTTATTTTTCTGGATGATTTGCAATGGGCAGACTCAGCATCTTTGAGATTGATTCAACTTTTGATGAGTCAATCTCATAGCTCTTATCTTTTGCTGGTTGGTGCTTATCGAGATAACGAAGTCAATTTCGCTCATCCTCTAAGAGTTACTTTAGACGAAATTCGCAAAGCGAATCAGGATAACTTAAATAGTTATTCTAGAGTGAATCACATTACTTTAACTCCTCTCGATCAACCTAACCTCAATCGTTTGATTGCTGATACTCTTTCCTGTCCATTAGAACGAGCCATGCCGCTTACGGAATTGGTTGCTCAAAAAACTCAAGGGAATCCATTTTTTACGAATCAATTCCTTAAATTTCTTTATGAAGACGGATTAATCGCCTTTGATTTTGCTAGTAAATATTGGCAATGTGATATGGCTAAATTGAGGTCAATCACGGCCAGTGAGGATGTTGTAGAGTTTATGTCAAATCAATTAAAAAAACTCCCTTTAAAGACTCAAAATGTTTTAAAATTAGCTGCTTGTATTGGGAATTCATTTGACTTAAACACTCTCTCGGTTGTTTATAAAAAATCTCCCCTCGAAACAGCGACTGATTTGTGGACAGCCATGCAAGAAGGCGTCATTATTCCTATCAGTGAAGTTTATAAGTTTTTTCAGTCAGAAGATCATCAGCAAGAATCGACTTTATTACCTATTACCGATTACCCATTACCCACTTACAAATTTTTACATGACCGAGTGCAGCAAGCCGCCTATTCTTTGATTCCCCCTGACCAAAAACAGTCCACTCACCTAAAAATTGGTCAACGACTGTTACACAATACTTCAGAAGCAGAGCGGGAAGAGAAAATTTTTGAGATTGTCAATCCGTTAAATTATGGGAGAGAATTAATCTGCGATCGCCATGAACGAGAAGAACTGGCACGGTTAAACCTGATAGCAGGTCGCAAAGCGTTAAGCGCAACAGCTTATGCAGCAGCCGGGGGATATTTTACCGTTGGGAGGGAACTTCTCGCGAGCAATTGCTGGCAGATTCAGTATGAGCTGGCACTCGCACTGTATGTAGCAGCAGCGGAAGCCGCCTACCTGAACACAGATTTTCAGCAGATGCAGGAATTGGCAGATGTAGTATTACATCACGCGAGAACACTCCTGGACAAGGTGAAAGTCTATGAAGTGCAACTGGCAGCCTGTACGGCACAGGTTAAACCCAAACAAGCTGTGGAGATGGGACTCCAAGTTCTCAATCTACTGAACATTAACTTTCCCAAACAGCCAAGTTCTCTAGATATTCAACAGAAACTCCAAGAAACGGCCTCATTGTTAAGAGGGAGAAATATCCAGGATTTGATTCATTTGCCAGAAATGGTAGCGCCCGATAAACGAGTCGGATTGCGGATTTTATCAAGTTTAGTTTCTCCTGCCTATATTACAGCCCCAGCACTGCTGCCACTGATTGTTTTGGAAATGATTCATCTATCAATTCATAATGGCAATGCACCCTTATCTGCCTTTGCTTACTCCTTATATGGCCTGATTTTAAGTGGGGTCTTGCTAGAAATTGAGTTAGGTGATGAATTTGGTAAATTAGCACTCCATTTAGTGGATCGGTTAAATGCCAACTCGCTCAAAACTAAAGTTTTTTATACAGTTGCTGCCCATATTCTCTATAGCAAATACCATATCAAAAACTGCTTACCCCTTTTACAAGAAGGTTACTCTAGAGGATTAGAAACTGGAGAGTTAGAATGCGGTTATTCTGCCAAAGAAAAATCTCAAATTTCCTATTTTATGGGGATGGAATTAACGGAACTTGAACAGGAAATAGCCTCCTTCAGTCAAAGTCTAATTCAACTCCGTCAAGAAGCAGCCTTGAATTACAATCAAATTATTCATCAAGCTGTTTTGAACCTGCTGGGACGATCAGAAACTCCCTGTTTATTGATCGGTGAAGCTTACAATGAACAGACCATGCTCCCATTTCATCAAAATGCGAATGACCGCAATGGTCTTCATTATTTCCACTTCCACAAACTGATTATCTGTTATCTGTTTGGAGAAGTCCAGCAAGCCCTCGACAATGCCATGCAAGCGGAACAATATTTAGATGGAGTGATGGGGATGCTTAATGTCCCCCTATTCTACTTCTATGATTCTCTCGTGCGGCTGGCAGTGTATCCAGATTCCTTAGCTTCGGAACAGGAAGAACATTTAGTTAAAATCAACAGTAATCAGGAAAAAATGAAGTTGTGGGCACATCATGCCCCCATGAATTTTCTACATAAATTTTACCTGGTAGAAGCCGAAAAACTTAGAGTTTCCCATCAAAACTTTGAAGCTATAGACTTTTATGATAGAGCCATTAATCTTGCCCAAGAGTATGAATATATTAATGAAGAAGCACTCGCCCATGAACTGGCGGCTAAATTCTACCTGGGTTGGGGAAAACAAACCATTGCTCAAGCTTACATGATTCATGCTTATTATGCTTATGCTCGGTGGGGAGCCAAGGCAAAAGTGCATGAATTAGAAAAACATTATTCTCAATTACTGGCTCCGCTCTTCCAAAGTGAGAACGTTGGTAACCGTATCAGTGGTACCCTCAGTCATTTGACGACCGATACAGTCTCTAGTAGTAGTGCAGATGTTTCTCAATCTTTGGATTTATCTTCAGTACTGAAAGCTTCACAAGCCATTTCTGGAGAAATTGTTCTCGAGCAATTACTCTCTACCTTGATGCAAGTTATTATCGAAAATGCAGGTGCTCAAAAAGGAGTTCTGATTTTACACAAAGAAGGTCGTTTAGTCATTGAAGTGGTAGCTCAAAGTAGTCCATCAGAAGTGAGGGTTTTACCTTCTATTCCCGTTGAGTCTAGCCAGGAAATTCCAATCCGCGCGATCAATTATGTGCAACACACCACAGAAACCTTAGTTCTCGATAATGCCACTAGCCAAGCCAATTTAGCGGCTGAACCTTACATCATTAAACATCAGATTAAGTCGTTGTTGTGTACTCCTATCATTCATCAAAGCAAGTTAATCGGGATTCTTTACTTAGAAAATAATTTAATGACAGGTGCTTTTACCAGAAATCGAATAGAAATTTTACGATTGCTCTGTTCTCAAGCCGCTATTTCTCTAGAAAATGCTGGCCTTTATCAAAAATCACAACAATATTCTCAGCAGCTAGAACAGTCATTACAACAACTCAAACAGGCTCAACTCAAACTGATTAAAAGCGAAAAAATGTCTACTTTAGGACAGTTAGTTGCAGCCGTTGCTCACGAGATTAACAATCCGGTTGGTTTTATTACGAGTAATCTGGGTTACGCTCAAAAATATGTCCAGGATGTGTTAAAGATTTTGCAATTATACCAAGACAAATTCCCCCATCCAGGAGAAGAAATTGAGAAAGAAATTGTATCGAGTGATTTGGAATATTTGATAGAAGATTTACCCAATATTCTGTCTTCAATGAAGGAAGGGGCAGAACGGATTCGTCATATTAGCACTAGCTTGAAAACATTTTCTCGTTACGATACATCCGATAAAGTGACCTTCAATATTCATGAGGGAATTAATAGCACATTGACGATTTTGAAATATCGGCTGAAAGCGAATGCTCAACGTCCAGCGGTTGAAATCATTCGAGAGTACGGAAATTTGCCGCTAGTCAAATGCTACCCTGGACAAATCAATCAAGTTTTTATGAATATCATCGCCAATGCCATTGATGCTTTAGATGAATTAAATCAAGGACATTCCTATGAAGAAATTCAAGCCCATCCTAATAGAATTACAATCCGCACGGAAGTGTCGGCCAATCAGCAGAGCATCATGATTCGGATTAAGGATAATGGAGCCGGGATGTCAGAAGAAGTAAAACAACTCGTTTTTGAGCAATCATTTACAACGAAACCCGTGGGTCAAGGAACAGGATTAGGGTTATCAATTTCACGTCAGATTGTGGAAGAAGCACATGGTGGACAGTTAACCTACAGTTCATCAGTAGGACAGGGGACAGAATTTGCGATTGCTCTGCCACTCCACTAAGCTGTTGGCATTTAAAACAGCTAGTGCAAGAAGCCAGGAGGCAGAAGGCAGGAGGCAGAAGGCCGGAAAGCCTATACAATAAGCTTTTTAACCTTTTTCAACTGGATAGTTATTTCCGCCACGCTGCACTAGTGTAATTTTAAGCTTAAGCTTTTGGAAAAAATTCCATAACTTGCAAAAGATCTATTTCAACTGGTAACTTCTCTTTAAAAATCGCAAGTTATCCATCTAAGCCGACTGGCTCAAAGTCCGTCGAAATTCACCGGGAGTTGTCCCTGTCCAACGTTTGAAGGCTCGATGAAACGCGCTGGTTTCCGAAAAGCCGAGGAGAAATGCTACTTCGCACACCGCCATTTGGCGTTCTTGCAGATAGTGAATGGAAAGTTCTCGCCGCATCTCATCGAGGAGTTCTTGATGAGAAGTACCCGCTTCCTTGAGCTTGCGCTGGAGGGTACGGGGAGCAAATCCTAGACGAGTGGCGATCGCATCCAACCCCGGATCGCCACCCCTTAAGCCCACACTAATTTCTTGACGCACACTATCTACAATATTTTCTTTTCGAGGTAGCTTTGCTAATAATTCTTCCGCATAGCGGTCTAGCAGCGCACAAAGTCCAGGGTCTGATTTCAACAGGGGTTGATTGAGCCATGCACTATCAAAGGTACAGGAGTTAACGGCTTGCTCAAACTCTAAGGGAGCCTGAAACAGCTCGCGATAAGACGAAATATCCTCTGGCTGCGGGTGTTGAAATCCGACCTGAAGTGGCACCAAATCCAAACCGGTCATTCTCCGAACGTTCACAATAATCGTTGCCAAAACCCACTGGCATAGCACTCCCGGTAGGGGAAGGTGACTCCCCGGAACTGAATGAGTGATTCGTGTGACATTACCCCTTGTCTCCAACATCCACTTTGCACCTTCGTGGATTAATCGGCTGTAGCGTATAAACCGGGACAACGCCTCGCCTAAGTTAGAACTGCTGTAAGCTGCATAGCCAACCACATCCAAGACTTCAGGTTCAACTAACTGAACTAAACGCAATCCAATCGCCTCATCCCCTGAACGTCGGGTGATTTCGCGCCAGAGGGCATAAACTTGTTCATCAGGAATGCGCGCATCGGTCGCCTCAAGGATGGAGGAGTCGAGTCCAACCGCACGAAGCAAGGTTTGAGTATCTAAATTGGCCTTGGCGGCAGCATGTAGAACGACTTTGACGTACCTGAACCATACGGTATACGGCATTTGAGTTCTTTTCCACACCTAAGGGATGCCAGTTTTGAAATTGACACTTGCGGTCAATCTTTTGACGCCGTTGGTCACTGCGGAGAGCGCTTTATATCTCTTAAATTACAACCAAGAGCAAAAAGTGCACAGGAGCGACAGGCTTTCTTAGATCAAGTATCCACTAAAGGAAATTAACTTGGGTGGCGCGTGAACGGGAGAGGGCGTCTAAACGAAGGAGCTGACAACCATGCAACTGATCAATCCAGAAAACCTCTCGAAGGGTGTCAAGCCGAAATTTCAACAGACAACAATTTTAGCGGCGATTGCGGCTCTAGCCGCCGGTGGAACTCTGATTTACGGTTTGAGGGCGTTTCAATCCACTCAAAAAAGTTCCTTACCCCCTCCCGCCGCTAGTGTTCCGGAAATCACCAAGGTTACGGCTTTGGGACGGTTGGAGCCTCGCGGAGAGGTGATTCAACTATCTGCACCCACTTCAGTCGAAGGGAGTCGAGTCGCTCAACTCCTGGTGAAACAAGGGGATAAAGTTAAAGTTGGACAAGTCGTTGCCATCCTAGATTCACGCGATCGCCTGCTGGCTTCCTTAGCACAAGCTCAAGAACAGGTTGGTGTTGCCCAAGCGAAACTCGCTCAAGTCAAAGCTGGGGCAAAATCTGGAGAAATTAATGCCCAAAAAGCCGCGATCGCACGTTTAGCAGCAGAACAAGAGGGAGATACGACGGCTCAACAAGCTACGGTTGCAAGGCTAGAAGCCGAGTTACGCAATGCCCAAACCGAATATCAACGCTATCAATCCTTATATCAAGCCGGTGCAATTTCCGCCTCAAACCGTGACAGTAAGCGCCTCGTTTTAGACACCGTTCAACAGCAACTTAACGAAGCCAAAGCCAACCTAAATCGGGTTAAACAAGCGAAGCGAGAGCAAATCAATGAAGCGCAAGCCACCCTAACTCGGATTGCTGAGGTGCGTCCGGTCGATGTGCAAGCCGCGCAAGCCGAGGTGAATAATGCGATCGCAGCCGTTAAACGGGCACAAGCAGACCTTGACCTCGCTTATGTGAAAGCGCCTAGAGACGGTCAAATTCTCAAAATTCACACCTGGCCTGGGGAAGTCGTCAAAACAGACGGAATTGCCGACTTGGGTCAAACCGACCAAATGTACGTCGTCGCGGAAGTTTATGAAAGTGATGTGGGTAAAGTGCGTATCGGTCAACTTGCCCGCATTACCAGCAGTTCCTTTAGTGGGGAATTGCCAGGAACAGTAGACGAGGTTGGTTTGCAAGTTCGCAAAAAAGATGTCCTCAACACCGACCCCGTTGCAGACATCGATTCTAGAGTGGTTGAGGTAAAAATCCGTCTCGATGACGCCGCAACCCAAACAGTGGCTGGTTTAACCAACTCACAAGTCAAAGTTGCGATCGCACTCAACAAATCACAAGCCGATGGGGGTGCTCGGTGATGTTCAACCGCAAAATTCCTTTATCCTGGCTCCAGCTTACTCGCGAAAAACCCCGCCTCATGGTGGCACTGGCTGGAATTGCCTTTGCCGATATTCTCATGTTTATGCAGCTAGGTTTCCAAGCGGCGCTGTATGACAGTACCACCCGATTCCACCAAAGTATCCGCGCTGACTTGGTGTTAATTAGCCCCCAAGGTCGGAACTTAATGAATATGGCAACCTTTCCTCGCCGTCGCCTCTACCAGGCAATGAGCTTGACAGGGGTGAAATCAGCCGATGCTCTATACATCAACGTCGCCGATTGGAAGAATCCCCAAACTCGTCACAAAACCGGGATTTTAGTGGTTGGTTTTGACCCCGATACATCAGTATTTAATTTACCGGGAGTCAACGAGAATCTGAACACCATTAAGCTGCCTGACGCGGTGTTATTTGACCGCTCATCCAGAGGGGATTACAAGACGGCAATTGCCCAAGTTGATCAAGGCAAATCCGTGAGTACAGAAGTCGGCGATCGCAACATTAACATCAGTGGCTTATTTAGTATCGGCGCTTCCTTTGGTGCAGATGGCAGCCTCATCACCAGTGACCTCAATTTTCTGCGGATATTTCCCCGACGGAAACCGGAACAAATCAGCGTGGGTTTAATTACCCTACAACCCGGTACCGACCCTCGCCTCACAGCCGACACCTTGCAAGCCAAACTCCCGAATGATGTCAAAGTTCTCACCAAGCCAGAATTCATTGAATTTGAAAAAAATTACTGGCAAACCAATACAGCGATCGGCTTTATTTTCACCCTAGGAACAATGATGGGATTTATCGTCGGCGTCATCATCGTCTACCAAATCCTGTACACCGATGTTGCCGATCACATGGCTGAATACGCCACCCTCAAAGCGATGGGGTACAAAAACTTCTACCTACTCAGTGTCGTATTTCAAGAAGCCTTAATCTTGTCACTTCTCGGCTATCTCCCTGGAATTTCCCTATCTGTTGGGCTATATGCCCTAACCCGAAATGCCACCAATCTCCCCTTATATATGGCTACTTTAAGAGCCTTGCAAGTTCTGATTCTAACAATGGTCATGTGTGCAATTTCCGGTGCGATCGCCATGCGTAAACTCCAGTCAGCCGACCCCGCCGACATCTTCTAACCAGCCCATCATATTCCCTTTCCCTACATTCATAAAAGTCAAAAGCTCAACCTCTTTTCTTCTGTCTTCTCTGCGTTCTCTGTGCCTCTGTGGTTCGTTGTATCTCAATCAATCCATCCATTTAAACAAAAAAAGATTGATATCGATATGCAAAAAGCCAACAAAAAAAACTCCAACCCTAACCCCCAAAAGCCCATGTTGCCAAAGCCAGTGATCGCCATTCAAAACCTCAACCACTACTTTGGTCAGGGAAAACTACGCAAGCAAGCATTATTTGACATCAACCTAGAAATTTATCCCGGTGAAATTGTGATCATGACCGGCCCATCAGGTTCAGGAAAGACCACCCTACTCACCATGGCAGGGGGTTTGCGAGCAGCACAAGAAGGTAGCCTTCAAGTATTAGGTCAACAGCTATGCGGAGCAACCCAAAATCAACTCGTTCAGGTGCGTCGTAACATTGGCTATATTTTCCAGGCACACAATTTACTAAAAAGTCTAACCGCGCAACAAAACGTACAGATGGCTTTAGAATTGCATAACCACATTCCCGCCAAAGACGTGACAGTTAAAGCCGCTCAAATGCTGGAGGCAGTGGGGTTAGGGCACCGAGTCAATTATTACCCAGAGGACTTATCTGGAGGACAAAAACAACGAGTTGCGATCGCGCGCGCTCTCGTGAGTCATCCCAAATTGGTATTAGCCGACGAACCCACCGCCGCACTCGATAAAAAATCCGGTCGCGATGTGGTCGAACTGATGCAACGTCTAGCCAAGGAACAAGGCTGCACCATTTTAATGGTGACTCACGATAATCGGATTCTGGATGTAGCCGATCGCATTGTCCACATGGAAGATGGGTATCTAGCATCGGATTCTAGCTTAGAGCGATCCAGCGAGGAGAGCCTAGCAGTTGCTTAAACATTACCTACACTCTGCGCTCCTCTGCGTGAACCTCTGTGACCTCTGCGTTAAAAAAACACAGCTTTGATATGCTGCGGCGCATCTAAATTGAATATAGAAATTTTTGAAAGGGGTGTGGGGTGTAGGGTGTGGGGTGTGAAGGTATACAAATTAAATGCACATCAGCTTATAACCCCTATTGCACTCAGCCTGCAACAGCTAAAACTGACCTGGATGATCATCGAGCGCCAACAAGAAATTCACCAAATCAGTCTGCTTCGCTGGATCGTTGACATAGAAGTTATGACCCGTACCATCGAGATTAGCCCGATCTTTCCCAAGAGATGGATTTAACGAATTAGCATAAATCACTTGGCTACGAAGTCCCTGATCCAAAAGAGCGCGTAAGCTGCTAGCACTGTCGGCGGGTATCCCTTGGCTCAACGTTCCAGTCAATCCCAAACCCGTGGGGTCAACCACCGTAATACCATTCGCTGTAGCCTGAATCGCGCCCGCCCGCACCGCTACTCCACCATCGTGTAAATACGGCGCACTGAGATAAATTCCCCGTAAGGGCGTAGTCTTGTAGCCCCCATCCGGCAAGATGCCATTGGGTAACGTGGTTGGACTAGCAGAGATGCCCTCAGTGGGCACGTCTAAAACTTCTGCATTAGCTGGAACAGGAACGGGAGTATTGAACGTGTAAAGCTTCGGTGCCACTAACAAATCATTCAGGGCGAGGCGAGATTGTGCGCGAGCGGAGTTCGTGCCAATTTCACTCAGGGGGTGAATCTTATTGTCGGTGAAGAAGGGTGGAACGTGACAAGTGATACACCCCGCGTCCTGAAACACTTTCGCCCCACGCTGGACAGAACCATTGGCAAGCGCCTGTTGGTTTTCAGGGCTTTTGTTTGGCGGTGGTACGAGGCTATTTTCCCAAGCCGCTATGGCATTCATGCCGAATAAGAAGGGGCCTTTGGCGCGATCGAGGGAATTGGTATTAGGGCTGAGAACAAGACTGTTGTACGTGATCAAGCTGGGTTTCAGCTTGGGATAAGAACCTGTACCCGGAGCTGGAATTTGGTCTTCAAGTTCCGCCTGTTTGACGTTCGGGGCAACCTTACGCAGCCACTGTGAGGGTTTGACAGGTGCCCCCTGTGGTAGACGAATGGTCGGATCTGCGGCATTCTGAAGCACCATACCTAGATACACTTCCGGATCGACACCGATCGTTTCGGCACTAACTTGGGCTGCGGCTAATAGGTTAGCTTCGGAAGAGTAAACTGAATTAGCCTGAGCGCTCAGTCCTCCAAAGGAACCGACAGCAAACTGACCATCAGGCAAGTAGGGACTACCCTTAAACGTGAATATGCTGGGGATTTGAGTCGTGTTGTTGATGATATCAGGTGCACTCTCAAAGTTACCGAAAGGTACATCCAAGACGGCATCATCAAAAGCCGCTTCAAACTTGTCAGGATCGGGCAATTCGATGATTTGACCGGTACTATCGATGACTTTTTTGCCGTTACCTTTGTATTTGGGGTCAAACGGGTTGAGGTTTAAACGAGCAAAACCTGAGGCGGAATTGGGGGCTAGAGCGATAAAAAAGGGAATGGCTAGGTCACCATTAGGGACTCCCTTCAGAGTTTGACCTGTCGGAGAAACCACCACATGGCATATCGCACAGCTCAAATCGCCGGTCAGCTTCAATCCGATCGGTAAAACACCTCCTTTTTCCACGTCAAGACCGGTCGGGAAGGCTGTTCCCTGAGGAAAGATTCTACTGCCGATCTTGATATCTTTTTGCAGAGTCACGATCAAATTGCTGGTGGGTTGACCCTGTAAATCCGAAATTGCCTTGGCAATCTCTGGCGCAAGGCGAGCCAAACCGACTCCAAAACCAAAGACTCTCTGAAGTCCAAATGTATCGCCAATCTTGCGGTTGAAGAAGATATCCTCACCACGAGCCAGTAATTGCTCC
>DATNQL010000925.1:0-7364 GCA_036704025.1 Stenomitos sp. | reverse complement strand
TACCAGCATCTCAGAATTGAGCATGGATTAACCTCCCATTTCCTGCGTAGGGGCATGGCAATGCCATGCCCTTACAGATTAGATTGTTCAATTCTGTCTCAAATCTCTGGTTCAATTCCGGCTGCCCTGAGTTGTGCGGCTAATCGTTCTGCCCGTTGTTGAGCAATTTCCTTTTCTTGCCGTTCTTGATTCACCAACTCCGAACCCCACAACAAAAGTTGCCCATGTTCATCCCACCAGCGTAACCAGTAGCCTGTCCGATTTTCCCGGATTCCTCGCCATACTCCCAGGAATAACCCGATTTGGGCAATCCAATAACGGTTATTGGCATCAGGACTTTGTAGCTGATATCGTCTTTGCTCATCCAACTGATAAACTTCGAGTTCCCCTGTATCGGGTTCAAAAATGATGTAGTTGGGAACGACTAAGACTTGCTCATAGAAAAACCACTTCCCTGGGGGGTAGGTGGGCTTGATCGAATACTCACTCCCTTCTGTGTCGGAGAGAAATTCCATCACAATGGCTGGAATATCACCTTGGAGTTGGGGTGTATAGCTACGTTTAACCTCTTCCCGTGGAACCTGAATCGATGGCACATATGCCCAGTCGGGGGCTTTGACGACAATTTTTTGATTCACTGTGGCACAAATGCCATAGTTAGTCGTAATTAGGCAATTCGCTGGCAGCTTTCCGGCGATTTCCAAGCTTTCGGTTAAAGCGGCGGCAAGAGACGGCTGATTAATGTTGTCCACGGGTTCGTCGTCTAGAACAAAGTCATCTGGTAGCTTTTCCCAGGTGATTTTGTAATTGGCGCTACTGGTTAACATGGTATGACTCACGGGTCAAATCGCACTTTCTACCTACACCGATAGTTCAGCACAAAGGCTGAAAGTCCTGTGTAGCTTTAATGTAGCGTTTGGCGGTGGATGATGAAGGTTCTAGTGGCGATCGCACAATGGCGCAGTCTTCACTACATCTCCGACCAACCTTGAAGAGAACAGAATTTAACTCCCCCAGATTTGGGGGCAAGTGTGTAAGTCCTAACTACCCAGTTATGGACAGGTCAGCGCTAGTTGATTTCTGAGGTAACCTAGTTTCGGCTCATCGTTAGTATTGCATTGTACAAAGACAATATCAGTCTTAGCCATTTGCAGCTTATGGGAGACGATTTTGCCGGCTGACCCAATCCGCGTCACTCTCACCGCCGCCTCTCCCGGAGACTGTACGAACAATAACAGCCCGATTACCAAGACTAGAGCATTAGCCAGTAGGGAAAGCCTAAATGCTTGTTTGTAATTTAATTTGAACGTTGGCTGAAATCTCATGTTTTGTACCCAAAAAAGAAACGAGATAAAACTGCAATGGCAACGAGTATCATTAAACGCAATCACGTAAACTTACAAGGCCAAGGCAATCAAACGCTGATTTTTGCTCACGGTTTCGGTGCTGATCAGACAGTTTGGCGACATATTGTAGCCGCCTTTGAATCTGACTATCGCATTGTACTCTTCGACCATGTAGGGGCGGGTAAGTCCGATTTTAACGCCTACAGCCGATCGCGCTACAGCAGCCTCTACGGCTATGCAGAAGATTTACTCGAACTATGCGCTGAATTAAACCTGACTCACTCTATTTTGGTGGGTCATTCAGTCAGCGCCATGATCGGTTTACTGGCATCCCTAAGCCAGCCAGAGCGCTTTAGTCACCTCATCTTTATTGGTGCATCACCCCGTTACCTCAACGATGTAGACTACGACGGTGGCTTTGAGCAGTCTGACCTGGATACCTTATATGCTGCAATGTCTGCTAATTACGAGGCTTGGGCTTTTGGCTTCTTCGCACCTCTGATGATGGGCAACCCAGAACGTCCCAGCCTTGCTCGTGAGTATGCTAATACGATGGCAGCCATTCGTCCAGATATTGCCCTGGCTCTCGCCCGTGCGATTTTTCAGTCAGACTTTCGTGCCCACTTACCGCGCCTAACTGTACCAACGCTGATTATACAGTCGAGCGACGACAAGGCTGTACCTCCTAACGTGGGTCTATATCTAGCTTCCCAGATTCCCCAAAGTCAGCTAGTCAACATCAAAGCAGAAGGTCATTTACCTCACTTGAGTGCTCCTGATGAGGTCATTCGAGCGATTAGAGCTTATTTGGTTGAGTAAAGGATTTTTGGAGCGATCGCACTTTTACTTTTTCTTAAACTCTGCGCTGTTTTGTGTAATGTCTGTAATGTCTGGTTACCTTGACTCTAAAGATTGTCGATTTGCTTTCGCAAAGCTTTCAATTCTGCATCAACGGCTGAATTAGAGGAGGAAGAAGCTTTTTCCTCTGATGTTGGTAGCGCTGACCGTGAGACAGAATCCCTTGTCAACTGTGCTTTCATCTGCGCCAACTCATCATCAACGTCGCTGCCGGATTCGAGCAGGGCAAATTGCTCCTCTAAATTCTTTCCACTGAGTTCATAGGCAGCTTTAGAACGTGCTTCCAACTCCAACGTTTTATCTTCCATCCGCTCAAACGCTGCCATAGCACTACTAGTATTCAAACGCCCAATGGTGCTTTGGCATTGGACTTCTGCTTTAGCCGCAGCTATCCGTGCCTTAATTATTGCTTTGTTCGCTATAGTTTCAGAAACCTTAGTTTCAAAAGAAGCTAGTTTACACTTGAGCCTATCTACTTGAGCGGTTTGCTGGTCAAGCTGGGCTTTTAGCGTCTTCTGGGTTTCAAGATAAGTCTTCTTTCGCAGCAGCGCTTCACGAGCCAAATTCTCATCTCCTTTTTGGAGAGCTAACTGGGTACGTTCATGCCACTTGCTCACTTCTATTTGGGTTTGGTTGTACTGTTGTAAAAGGCGTTTTTGTACTACAAGGCTTGGGATAATAGCTTTTCGTAGTTTGATCAAAGCTTCCTGCATATCCTCGATAGCCATATCGAGGAGCTTTTCTGGGTCGATTCCTTGTTGAAGGAGTCGATTTAAACCAGCAACACCAAGCCCAGCTATAGCTCCAGCTGCTACCATAGGAGCCATCCCAACACCGAATGCAGTTCCTCCTGCGGTTACTCCAATGCCGCCGACAGTGGCAGAAACACCAGCACCAACACCTGCTCCAATTGCAGCTGCGCCAATTGACGAAGTATCTGTTTCTACAAGTGCTTGTATTGCTTCATAAAGAGCAAGACCAGTTAATGCTCCAACAGAGCCTAAGGGAACTGCGCCCACGCTAAAGCCAGTCCCCTTAACAACAATTCCTATTGTGCCCATCGCAGCAGAAGCTGCACTGCCTCCTGCTGCAAATGCAATACCTCCAAAGTTACCTGTCGAAGTTTCACTGTTAATATGGTTAAGCTCAGACCTGACGAGTCGGCTCATTCGGTCAAACAGTTGTCCCATAGCTTGGCTTCTCTCTTAGTTGTTCGTTGTTCAGCATTTATAGAGCTATAGGTATCTGCACGATACCGAGCTTAACCCAAGTGAACTATTGCGACCTCGCAGAAATCACTGAAATTTTCATCATCTTGGTAAATTTTTTATAAAGCTGAGCCTTGAGGCATCTTCATTAGACAATTGTTTCTAGTTAAAAAACTGTCAATAACATGACTGCTGTACGTCCTCACCAAAAAGCAAAAGCCCTCAAATCTTCCAGCCGCCGCCCCGCCAAAGAACTGTGTAGCGAGTGCGGACTGTGCGATACATATTACATTCACTATGTCAAGGAAGCTTGTGCCTTCTTAAACCAACAAATTGCCGAACTCGAAGAAGAGGCACACGGACGCAGCCGCAATCTCGATAATCCCAATGATTGGTACTTTGGCGTTCACCAGGACATGATGGCAGCGCGGAAAACCGAGCCAATTGAGGGGGCACAGTGGACAGGAATTGTCAGCACCATTGCCATTGAAATGCTTGAGCGCGGTTTAGTTGAAGGTGTTGTTTGTGTGCAAAACACCAAAGAAGACCGCTTTCAACCCATGCCCATCATTGCTCGAACAGCAGAAGAAATTCTGGCGGCACGGGTGAATAAACCCACTCTCTCGCCCAACCTTTCCGTATTGGAGCAAATTGAACAATCGGGCATGAAGCGACTGCTGGTGATTGGCGTCGGTTGCCAAATCCAGGCATTACGTGCCGTGGAAAAACAACTCGGTTTAGAAAAGCTCTATGTATTAGGAACTCCCTGCGTCGATAACGTCACCCGTGAAGGGTTGCAAAAATTCCTAAATACCACGAGCCGTTCTCCAGAAACAGTCGTGCATTATGAGTTCATGCAGGACTTTCGAGTTCACTTCAAGCATGAAGATGGTTCCACCGAAACCGTCCCGTTCTTTGGGCTGAAGACAAACCAACTCAAAGATGTTTTCGCCCCCTCTTGCATGAGCTGCTTTGACTACGTGAACTCCTTAGCCGATTTAGTGGTGGGCTACATGGGAGCACCCTTTGGTTGGCAGTGGATTGTGGTACGCAATGATACAGGACAAGAAATGCTGGATTTGGTGCAAAACCAACTGGAAACGCAACCTGTTATGTCTAAGGGTGACAGACACAGCGCTGTACAGCAAAGCATTCCCGCCTATGACAAAGGTGTAACACTGCCGATGTGGGCTGCCAAGATGATGGGTGTGGTCATTGAGAGAATTGGCCCTAAAGGGTTAGAGTATGCCCGTTTTACGATAGATTCCCACTTCACCCGCAACTATTTATATGTCAAGCGTAATCACCCTGAGAAGTTAGAGGAACATGTTCCAGAGTACGCCAAGCGCATTGTTGAACAGTACAAGTTACCAGAATCTTAAAATGAATATCACTGACATAAGCGATCTCCTTTGGCATTGGCCCCCTAAATCCCCCAATTTTGGGGGACTTTGAACTATGGCTCCCCCAGAATTGGGTGTCGGGGGGCGGATCGTTTCGTTATTTCAGTGACATTCATCTTAAAATGTCATTCGCGTGAAGTTTCAGCAAGCTAACCCTTGATCCTGGAAGCCTGCCACGAATAGACCTATCTTAAAAATTGACATTCAAGATAGGTCTATTGCTCTATTCATGAGTAACGTTGTGTCTTTTATTGGGCGAAACTGTAAATGCCCCTGAAAAATTTTTGGCTTGTTAACTTGCTGCTGTTTTATCGTTGGGTTAATCAAGCGTTCACTAAAATTGTCGCTTTACTATCCCTAGTCACTAAAACTATTACTTTGACAGCTTCGCTCCTGCCAGCTTGGCTTGATCGAGGTTCGCTTCATCGAGATTAGCACCCCTTAAGTCCGTGCCATATAACTGGGCTTGATTTAACTGTGCTTCACTTAAATTTGCTTGTCTCAAATTGGCTCCGCTCAGATTAAAGTGTGTCAGGTCTAATCCACTCAAATTAGCCTGACATAGCTGTGCTTCTTGTAGCTGTGCTCCGTTTAAATTAGCCTCACTCAAATCTGCACCCGTGAAATCAGCTTCACTCAAATCAAGTCCCTGAAGATTAGCGCCTCTAAGATTCGCTTGGCGTAGGTTAACTTTGTGGAAAATCACATCGGTGAGGTTTGCGCCGCTTAAATCCGCCCCGCTTAAGTTAGTGTTAATCAGATCGGCTCTTTCTAAATCAGCTCCCTGCAAGTTAGCACCGCACAAATCAGCATTTTTCAAGTCTACAGCTCGCAGATTAGCCCCTCGGAGATTTGCCTCTCGTAAATTGGCTCCTTTTAAGGTTGCTGCACTCAGTTTGGCCTGTTGAAGATTGGCTTGGCTTAAGTTTATTCCACTGAGATCCATCCAAACTATGTTTTCCTGAGTCAGGTCTACGTGGCTAAAGTTCCGTTGACCTTGGTCATAATATCGCTTTAGGTCTCGACCTGTGAGAGTAGCGTTTCTACCAGAATCAGAAGTTGCTTTTTGCGAGTTGTCCCTTCCCTTTATTTCTGTGAGATTATTTTTGGACTGAATGGGAAATGTGAAAATTGATTCTTGTATTTTCACAGTATTCACCTCCATCAGTATTTTTTTGTGTTTATGCCTACTGGCTTGGTTCATGTTGGCAAAGGTAAAAAAAAGATAAAACTACCCTATTGCATATACCTATTGGATTTACATTCCTTAACATTCCTGCGATCGCGTATGATGTGTCAGAGACTGAGTTGAGCCTAACTGCGATTGCGATCGAGGAATCACAGTGCAAAACAGGGAAAAAATCGTTGCTATCTCCCAAGAGCCTTTGCCAGTCATCGGCTGGCGAGAACATATTGCACTGCCTGAACTGGGAATTCCAGAACTCAAGGTGAAAATTGACACGGGAGCGCGCTCGTCCGCCTTACATGCTTTCGATATTGAACCGTTTCAAGATGCCGGGAAAATGATGGTTCGCTTCAAGGTGCATCCCTACCAGCAAGACAGCGATCGCACTATACTTGCCCAAGCTGAAGTGATCGACCAGCGAGAGGTTCGCAATTCAGGGGGTGATACCCAGGTGAGATCCGTGATCCAAACAAAAGTAGAACTGGGTGGGTTCGCTTTTCCCATTGAACTCACTTTAACCAATCGGGATAAGATGGGTTTTCGGATGTTGCTGGGGCGTCAGGCTGTGCGTCGGCGCTTTCTGGTGGATGCAGGTCAGTCCTTCCTGCAAACCCCGACTGGGAGTAAAAAACGCCAACAGGCTTCAGAAAAATCTTTATGAAGATAGCCATATTATCACAGGATGCTTCACTTTACTCCACTCAACGCCTCAAGGAAGCTGGGCAAACACGGGGACACGAGATGCGGGTGGTGGATTACCTGCGCTGCTACATGAACATTACGTCTCACAAGCCCAGTGTGATGTATCAAGGAAAACCGTTGGAAAACTTTGACGCGATTATTCCGCGCATTGGAGCGTCCAAGACGTTCTACGGTACAGCCGTTGTGCGGCAGTTTGAAGTGATGGGTGTCTTTACAGCCAATGAATCCCAAGCCATTTCTCGTTCTCGCGATAAGCTGCGCTGTCTGCAAATCCTTTCCCGTGAAGGCATTGGTTTACCTGTCACTGGTTTTGCTCACTCCACTCAGGATATTGATGACTTAATCAAGCTGGTGGGTGGGCCGCCTCTGGTGATTAAACTGTTGGAGGGGACTCAAGGAATTGGTGTGGTATTGGCAGAAACTCAGCAAGCCGCTAAGTCGGTGATTGAAGCCTTTCGTGACTTAGATGCGAATATCCTGGTGCAGGAGTTTATCAAAGAAGCCGAGGGCATGGATATTCGATGTTTCGTGATTGACAACAAGGTTGTCGCGTCGATGAAACGGCAGGGTGCGCCGGGGGAATTTCGTTCAAACTTACACCGAGGCGGAACGGCTGAACCGATGAAGTTGACACCCGAAGAACGCAGTACCGCCGTCCGCG
>DATNQL010000924.1:0-7217 GCA_036704025.1 Stenomitos sp. | reverse complement strand
GCTGGTGATAAGGAGCCGCCACGAAAATATGACCCGATAGCTCCTGAGGCCAAGCGCCAGAGATGGTCGCTTCAAATTGACCGATGCTGGAACGAGTAAAATTTTGAACAGATACCATAGCGATTTCTTGCGAAGTGGATGCTTACGGCTGAGTTCGAGGTTATTTTTGATTCTGATATGCTAACGTAGCGGCTCTTGATTGGCATCCAATTGGAAACCAGCAGGATTACGCCAATGGATGATTTAGGAGGTTAGAGTCATCGCTCTCGCATCGGCAGAGTTAAGAATTTCACTCCTGATCCATTGTCGAATTCCGATTAATGACCACTAGCACCTTATCCACACGGTTGCCATCCATATCCATAACTTCCAAGCGCATATTCCGCCATTCAAATGAATCAGTTGGGCTGGGAATACGTCCTAACTGGGTAACAACAAAACCACCGACTGTGTGATAGTTACCGCGTTGCTCTCTAAACAACTCTTCAATATCAAATAACTCAAAAAACTCATCTACCGATAACATTCCATCCACCAACCAAGACCCATCCTCACGCCGCACGGCTTGGGGTTCGTCTACCTGATTGATCGAGGGAATATCACCAACAATCTCTTCTAAAATATCGTTAAGTGTGACTAACCCTTGAATGACACCATATTCATCAACGACGATGGCCATCTGAGTCCCAGATTGCTTGAACAACTCTAAAATTTTCAATCCTGGTGTACTTTCTGGCACATAGACCGGACGTTGTAAAGCTTTTGTCAGGTCAAGAGGTTTAGCCGAGAGACAGTCAGTGAGTAAATCGTTGACTCGAATAATTCCCAGCACATTGTCGAGTTCCCCCTGACACACTAGATATCGAGAATGATTACTATCAATAATCGCCTGCCGATTTATTTCTGCTGAATCATCGAGATCGAGCCAGACAATTTCGGGTCGCGGTGTCATCACAGCGCTGACTCGCCGATCTCCTAAGCGAAACACACGCTCCACCATGTCTTGTTCCGCTTCCTCAAAGGTTCCCGCCTCAGTGCCTTGCGCGATTAAAACTCTAACCTCTTCTTCTGTTACCAGTGGCTCTGTTGAAGGTCTAATGTTCAGCAACCGCATCAACATCTCCGTTGAAGCACTTAACAACTGCACCACCGGAAAGGTAATTTTAGACAACATCTGCATCGGGATAGCGACCGCAGTGGCAATTTTTTCCGGATTATTTAACGCCAATCGCTTGGGCATCAATTCGCCAATTACCAGCGTGAGATAAGTGATAATCAAAATCGCCGTTGTTGACGCGATCGCCTGACTATAAGGAGCTAGTGAGGGGATTAAATTGACCAACGCCCCGACTCTCGTTGCAATCACTGATTCACCATAGGCACCGGAGACGATCGCCAGAAGCGTTATGCCAATCTGAACAGTACCCAAAAACTGATTGGGAGCATTGGCCAATTCCAAGGCAATACGAGCTTGGACGTTTCCCTGATTGGCTATCTGTTGCAGTCGCACCTTCCGGACAGAGACAATGGACATCTCGGACATGACAAAGATGCCGTTGGCGACGATCAGTAAGAAAACAATTAGAATCTCCACAGGCAAAGAAAACCTTCTTTTACTGCTAATTTCGGCGCACTGAGCCTAGCTGATTGACTATGCGATCTTCCAACCTCCTATTCCAGTCCCCGCAGGCAGAAGTACAAAGCGCAATGATTAGTGTACAACTAACGATCAAGCTTGTGTGGTTTGCTTTTTTATTGCTAAGCTGCGGCGCATCTAAATTGGATATAAAAATTTTTGAAAGGGGTGTGGGGTGTAGGGTGTGGGGTGTGAAGGTATACAAATGAAATGCGTAACAGCTTAGTACATCTAGGCAAAAATCACTTCCCCATTCTCACTTTCATCTCCGGCTCCCCTCCCCTGTGCGGTGTCCAATTCTGCCTCAGTCCATCAATTCCCAACGGCTTCTTTAAAATGAGTGAGATAGGCAGCTAGCTTGCCTGCGTTCGTGATCACCCTCTCACACATTCTGTGGACTCATGGCTTTTTCTTCGATCATTCGGGCACTAGAGCGATCGCCCCTCACCGGAGAACTGCTCTCGAAGCTGAATCGCACCTCGTCTCTCCATCTGAGTGGTCTCCCCCGTCTACCCAAGGGATTGGTGGCTTCTGCTCTTTCCAAGGCTGGTTCTAGCCACTTGTTCGTCGTCTCTAGCACCCTGGAGGAAGCCAGCCGTTGGGCTACCCAACTGGAAGCGATGGGCTGGGAAACTGTCCATTTATACCCAACCTCTGAAGCCTCGCCCTATGAGCCATTTAACCCAGAATCTGAGATGACTTGGGGGCAAATGCAGGTGTTAGCCGATTTGGTGAGAACTCAAGAGTCACGAGGAGGGGGGACGCAGGCGTCGGGGGCAACAAACAATGGGCTAATGGCCATCGTCGCCACCCAAGCGGCGCTGCAACCCCACCTCCCCCCAGTCGAGGCGTTTAAACCCTACTGCTTGACGCTCAACCGAGGCATGACTTGGGACTCCAAAACGGTGGATCAGAAGTTGGCGCGGCTGGGTTATGAGCGTGTTCCCCTGGTGGAAACAGAAGGTCAATGGAGTCGGCGGGGTGATATTGTGGATGTTTTCCCCGTCTCCGCTGAATTACCCGTGCGGTTGGAATGGTTTGGCGATGAACTCGACCAGATGCGAGAGTTTGACCCTGCCACGCAACGCTCTTTGGATAAGATCGACCAGTTGGTGCTCACCCCCACGGATTTTGGCCCGATTGTGGCTGAGGTGCTGAGTGCCTCTGGAGTCGAACAAGTTAAAGCCCATCTCTCTGCTGAAGAACAAGACGCTTTAGAGATGGGGACACCTCCAGAAGGTATCCGCCGTTTTCTGGGTTTTGCGTTCGATCAACCCGCGTCCATCCTGGATTACTTACCCGAAAATACCTTACTGGCGATCGATGAACCAGACCAATGTAGAGCACATAGCGATCGCGCATACGAACACGCCGAAGAACAACTGGCGCTGATTACTCCCGCACTCCCCAAAATTCATCGTTCTTTTGACGATTCCTTAGCAACCGCACAACGTTTGAAGCCAGTGTACCTCTCGGAACTGGCAGACGAGCAAGGACTCAATCTTGCCAGCCGTCCCGTACCCGCAACCCCTCACCAGTTTGCCAAACTCGCCGAGGTGATTCGTGGAGAACGCGATCGCAATTTCTCGATTTGGCTGATTTCTGCCCAACCCAGTCGTTCTGTCTCCCTTCTACAAGAACACGACTGTCCGGCACAATTCGTCCCGAATCCCCGTGATTACCCAGCGATTGACAAGCTGCAAATCCAACACACGCCCATCGCCGTCAAATATTCCGGATTAGCCGAACTCGAAGGCTTCATTCTCCCAACCTACCGGATCGTGGTCGTCACCGACCGCGAATTTTTTGGGCAACATACCTTAGCCACACCCAGTTACGTTCGCAAACGACGCCGCGCGGCCTCAAAACAAGTTGACCCCAACAAGTTACAGCAAGGGGATTATGTCGTTCACAAAAATCACGGAATTGGTAAGTTTGTCAAGCTGGAAAGCCTGACGCTGAATTATGAAACTCGTGAGTATTTGGTGATTCAGTACGCCGATGGCTTGCTGCGAGTTGCCGCTGATCAGTTAGGGGTACTGTCCCGCTTTCGCGCCACGGGTGAACGTCCGCCCGAACTGAATAAGATGTCGGGCAAAGCTTGGGAAAAAACCAAGAACCGGGTGCGTAAGGGAATTAAGAAACTAGCGGTTGATTTACTCCAATTGTATGCCCAGCGATCGCAACGCCAAGGATTTGCTTACCCCCTCGATTCCCCTTGGCAGGAGGAGTTAGAAGATTCCTTCCCCTACCAGCCAACCCCGGATCAATTGAAGGCGGTGCAGGATGTGAAACGGGATATGATGAGCGATCGCCCGATGGATCGCTTAGTGTGTGGGGATGTGGGTTTTGGCAAAACGGAAGTGGCGATTCGCGCTATTTTTAAAGCCGTGACAGCCGGTAAACAAGTGGCTTTTCTCGCCCCCACCACGATTCTCACTCAGCAGCATTACCACACGATTAAAGAACGCTTTGCCCCTTATCCGATTCATGTGGGTTTACTCAACCGCTTCCGCACCGCTGAGGAACGCAAGGAAATTCAAAAACGCCTCGCTACCGGGGAATTGGATGTGGTTGTGGGTACGCATCAGTTATTAGGAAAGGGGGTAACGTTCCGAGATTTAGGACTGTTAGTCATTGATGAAGAACAACGGTTTGGGGTGAATCAGAAGGAGAAAATTAAGTCGCTCAAAACTCAGGTAGACGTTCTTACCCTCAGCGCCACACCCATTCCTCGCACCCTCTATATGTCCTTATCGGGGGTACGAGAGATGAGTTTGATTACCACTCCACCCCCCTCGCGCCGACCGATTAAAACCCACCTTTCTCCCTACGATCCCGAAGCCATGCGTACTGCCATTCGCACTGAACTCGATCGCGGGGGTCAAATCTTCTATGTGGTACCGAGAATTGAAGGCATTGAAGAGGTGGGTACCCAATTACGGGAAATGATCCCCAGTTGCCGACTGGCGATCGCCCATGGTCAGATGAATGATGCGGAACTCGAAGCGACGATGCTGGCTTTTGGTAACGGTGAAGCGGATGTTCTGGTTTGTACCACGATTATTGAATCGGGCTTAGATATCCCCCGAGTCAACACTATCTTAATTGAAGATGCCCATAAGTTTGGCCTAGCTCAGCTTTACCAGTTGCGGGGTCGAGTGGGTCGGGCGGGGATTCAAGCTCATGCTTGGTTATTTTACCCGAAACAAAAGGTCCTTTCCGAGCAGGCTCGCCAGCGCTTACGAGCGATTCAGGAGTTTACCCAATTGGGTTCGGGGTATCAATTGGCCACTCGCGATATGGAAATTCGCGGGGTTGGTAATCTGTTGGGTGTGGAACAGTCGGGACAGATGGAGGCCATTGGTTTTGACCTGTATATGGAAATGCTACAAGAGGCAATCAAAGAGATTCAAGGGCAAGAAATTCCCAAGGTGGATGATACACAAATTGACCTCAATCTTACAGCCTTTATTCCAGCTGACTATATCCCAGATTTAGATCAGAAAATGAGTGCCTATCGGGCCGTCGCCTCTGCGGAATCCAAAGATGAGTTAGTCCAAATTGCCGCCGATTGGAGCGATCGCTATGGCCCAATTCCCACCGCCGCGAATCAGTTACTTCGGGTCGTAGAACTCAAACAAATTGCCAAATCATTAGGGTTTAGCCGCATTAAACCCGAGGGCAAACAGCACGTTGTTTTAGAAACACCCATGGAGGAACCCGCTTGGAATTTGCTCAAAGAAAAGCTTCCCGAACATTTGC
Organism: Stenomitos sp.; assembly: GCA_036704025.1. GTDB lineage: Bacteria > Cyanobacteriota > Cyanobacteriia > Cyanobacteriales > Coleofasciculaceae > Allocoleopsis. Next base: position 1,816 of record DATNQL010000924.1, on the reverse strand, counting down.
GATCGCGCTTAGTTTACACACCCGGTAAAGTAACCGTTCGCGGCTTAGGTGTACTCAAAGCAGAGCAACAATTAGAGAACCTGATTAACTTCTTAAGTAAGATGCAAGGAGCACTGCCAGAACCCGCTCTCGTTTGAAATTCAGTTAAGAGGGTGAATATCATGTCCAGTTAAACACCCATCGTTAGGATTGACGCGGGGACACGGGGACACGGGGACGCGGAGAGTTTTTATTATGGGTAATTAGACGGACATGATATTACATCTTTAGAGTTTATTACACCCTCTTACTTTCCTTTCTTTTCCCTGTTTGTTCTCGGTATCTTGTTAAATAAACAATAGCTTTTAAGCTAACTATCATTTAACTTGCATCACCGCGTCTTTTGGGCAATCTGCACTCTATTGTTGGCACATCAGCTTATATCCAATACCTGAATGTTTGCTACAAATCAATCTCCGTGTCCCCGCGTCTTTGTGTCCATCATCTGTAGCAAACTGAAGGGGAAACGATATTATCCCGCTAAAGCGGGTGGAGGCAATAGCTCCTGTTGATTGCCCTGTAAGACTTTAATTTGACCTTCCTCGTCTACATCAACAACGACTGTGTCTGTGTCTTTGACACGACCACTTAAAATTTCCTCTGCTAGGCAATCTTCCAACAACCGAGTGATGGCTCGACGCAGAGGACGTGCGCCGTAACTGGGATCATAACCTTCTTCCACCAAGCGGTCTTTAAATCGTTCAGTAACCTCTAACGTAATTCCCTGTTCTTTTAACCGACTGAACACTTCACTTAACAGGATAGAGGCAATTTGTTTAACTTCGTGCTTAGTCAGTTGCCGGAAGACAATGATTTCATCAAGACGATTGAGAAACTCTGGACGGAAATAAGCTTTCAACTCTTCATTTACCAGAGAATTAATGCATCGATATTGAGCATCAATTTGATCTTCACTCCAATCAAAACCCAGGCCACCGCCACCTTTTTCAATTAATTTGGAACCGATGTTGGAGGTCATAATCAACAACGTATTTCTAAAGTCCACCGTCCGACCTTTCGTATCGCTCAAACGACCATCTTCTAAAATTTGCAGCAGCAGGTTGAACACATCCGGGTGGGCTTTTTCAATTTCGTCAAAGAGTACAACAGTATAAGGACGACGGCGAACAGCTTCGGTGAGCTGCCCCCCTTCGTTAAAACCCACATACCCAGGAGGAGAACCGATGAGCTTGGAGACCGTGTGACGCTCCATGTATTCGGACATATCCAACCGAATCATCGCCGATTCAGAGCCAAAAAAGTAAGCCGCTAATAACTTGGCAAGTTCCGTTTTCCCCACCCCGGTCGGGCCGGAAAAGATAAAACTGGCAATCGGTCGATTGGGATTACTAATTCCAACACGGGCGCGACGAATGGCACGCGAAATTGCCTTGACGGCTTCTTCTTGACCGACGAGTCGCTGATGTAGAATGTCTTCCATTTGAAGCAGCTTAGAAGACTCGGATTCGGTGAGTTTGTTCACTGGAATCCCTGTCCAAGAGGCAACAATATGGGCGATGTCCTCTTGATTAACGATAGGAGAGGAATCAGCCTCATCAAAATCACTAACGTTAGACGGCTCGTTTTTAATGAGTGCCCGAATCTCGGCCTGAATTTTCATCTCTTGAGCCCGAATTTTTCCGGCTTTACTAAACTCTTGCAAGCCAATGGCGTCTCCTTTATCTTTGAGAACTTGGCGCAGTTCTTTTTTGAGGCTTTTGGCACTCGATGGTACTTTTGAGTGGAGTATCCGGACGCGACTTCCGGCTTCATCAAT
>DATNQL010000923.1:0-6986 GCA_036704025.1 Stenomitos sp. | reverse complement strand
TGTCAAACTGATTAGGGGTGGAAACTACCATGAAAAAGCAAGTTGCAGCGACAGGATTTGTCCTTTTCTCTTTCCTGTTACCGCTTAAGGCTACGGCGGCAACGTTTACACAAATGTATGTTTTTGGTGACAGCCTTTCGGATACCGGAAATGTATTCAATGCTACGCTTCAAGCCACAGGAGTTGGCTCTCCTCCACCCCCTTACTTTAATGGACGCTTTTCTAATGGCCCAAATTGGATAGACTACCTCAGCCAAGACTTACTCTTAAAGCCAACTCCTTATACGGCACTGAGCCCAGCAACTAGTCCAACTCAAGGAATCAACTTTGCCTTTGGTGGCTCTACGACGGGAACAGAGAACACGATTAATCCAAATTTCATTGGATTACAGCAGCAAATTGGTTTATTTACCAGTCTCATCCCATCCAATCAGACAGCTGATCCGAACGCCCTTTATGTCCTCTGGGCGGGTGCCAATGATTATCTGCCGACCCAAAGTAGTTTTACACCCTTCACCACACCGGATACGACCATCGGCAATTTATCTTTCGCCTTAAGTAGTCTCGCTGCACTGGGTGCGAAAAATTTCTTAGTCGCCAACTTACCTGATTTAGGAAGTCTGCCGCTGACCAGCACGACTCCGATTTCGGATAACCTTAATACATTGGTCAGCCTTCATAACACGAGCCTAAATACAACCCTGAATACGTTCAGTCAAGCTCCCGGTTCTGACCTGAATATTAAATTGCTTGATGTAAATTCTCTGTTTAAGAATGCTATCTCCAATCCGGCTCAATTTGGCTTCACGAATGTTACTGATGCTTGTATCAACAACTTAAATTGTGTTCTTGGGGGTTCAACGGTACAAAATCAATACTTATTTTGGGATAACATCCACCCCACAACCGTGACTCATCAAGAAATTGCCAAATTAGCCTTTGAGGAACTACAGTCCGAATCCGTTCCTGAACCAGCGTCGATAGCGGGTACAGTTGTTTTCGGTGCTTTGGTTACGGGTTGGAGGCTGAAGAAAAAATCTCAACCCGTGAGTTGAATCAACAATCAAGTGTGCAAGCGGTAGACTAACTGGCAGAAGCAAGAGCGATAGAATCCAGTATGTCTTCGTTTGATTATGACTCACTCTTCCAAACCATTGAAGAACTCGTGTTACACCATTCGCCGAGTGGGGTAGAGGGGGAAATTGACCAACTGCTGATCAGTCGATTTCAAGCGTTGGGAGTCCAGGCGTGGCAAGATAGAGCAGGAAATGCGATCGCGAAAATTCCTGGTCGCACTGCCGAACGAGCTATTGCCATTACTGCCCATAAAGATGAAATTGGCGCAATTGTCAAGACCCTAGGCGATCAGGGACGGGTGGAAGTCCGCAAACTGGGCGGGGCTTTTCCTTGGGTTTATGGAGAGGGTGTCGTTGATTTATTGGGTGACACACAAACGATTAGCGGTATTCTCTCTTTTGGATCGCGTCATGTCTCTCATGAATCTCCGCAAAAAGCCCAACAGGAAGATAAACCTGTGCATTGGGAAGATGTTTGGGTGGAAACCAAGTGTACCCCAGAAGAACTAGAAGCAGCGGGTGTGCGAGCAGGAAGCCGGATGGTAATCGGGAAACATCGGAAGCGACCGATTCGCCTGAAAGATTACATTGCCAGCTATACGCTGGATAACAAAGCATCGGTCGCCATTTTGTTAGCCTTAGCACAACAACTCAAAACTCCCAGTGTGGATACCTATTTAGTTGCGTCGGCCAAAGAAGAAGTTGGTGCGATCGGGGCACTTTATTTTACTCAAAATCAACGCTTAGATGCCTTGATTGCTTTGGAAATTTGCCCTTTGTCATCTGAGTATCCCATCGAAGCTGGGGACGCACCCGTGTTGCTGTCTCAGGATGGCTATGGCATTTATGATGAGGGATTAAATGGGGAGCTACGACAGGCGGCAAAAGCCTGTAATGTTCCGCTACAACTGGCAGCGATTAGTGGATTTGGCAGTGATGCTTCCATTGCCATGAAGTTTGGTCATGTGGCGCGTGCTGCGTGTTTGAGCTTTCCCACCCAAAATACTCATGGGTATGAGATTGCTCATTTAGGTGCGATCGCCAATTGTATCCATCTCCTCAATGCCTATTGCCAAACTGACTTAAGCTGAATGTCACTGACTTAAGAACTTTCCTGTGGAATTTGCCCCCTAAATCCCCCAATTTTGGGGGACTTTGAACTTTGGCTCCCCCAGAATTGCTACGGTGTACACACAAGTCCTCTGGTTTGTTTCTGAGGCGAACTTGCCCCCTAAATCCCCCAACTTTGGGGGACTTTGAAGCTCCAGTTCCCCCCAGAATTGGGGGGCTAGGGGGGCTTCCATGCAGCATTTGAAGTCGATCGGGAGATGTGTGTACATGGTAGCAGAATTGGGGGTTGGGGGGCGGATCGGCTCGTTAAGTCAGTGACATTCGACTTAAGCTAAATGGCACTGACCCCAACGAGAGTACGAACAGTTACGGCTGTTCGACTGGTAGGGAATGAGTCAGAGTGTTGGAAGTGCAAACACCTAGAGGGGATCAGCGTAGCTGATCACAGATAAAAGTGACCTAAACCCTGGGATAGATATTATAGGTATGCCAGCGTGATAGTGGATGCCCTGTAAACAAACGACTTCAGATGAAAATTCTGCTAGTAGAGGATGATGAGCCAATGGCTTGGGCGCTGGAGAAAGCGCTGAGTGCTCATAACTACACGGTTAACATCGCCACGGATGGTCAAATCGGCCTGGAACTGGCGCGTTCGTTTGACTATGACCTAATCCTCCTGGACTTACTCATTCCTAAACTGGATGGTATGACACTCTGCCGCCAGCTTCGTTCACAGGGGTTTCAAAAACCGATTCTGTTACTCACAGCAAAAGACTCGAATATTGACATTGTTAAAGGGCTAGATGCTGGAGCCGATGACTATGTGATTAAGCCCTACGACTCAGAGGAGTTAATGGCGCGGATTAGAGCCTTGCTGCGTCGGGGAAATTCTGCCGTTACTCCAGTACTCACCTGGGGAAACCTCTGTTTGAACCCGGATTTGGGTGAGGTTACTTATGGCGAGAAGTCGCTATCTCTCACACCCAAAGAATACAGTCTCCTCGATCTTTTCCTGCGAAATCCTCGACGTATTTTTAGCCGAAGTACCATTATTGATCGCCTCTGGTCTTTAGATGACCCACCCACCGAAAATGCCGTTACAGTACATATCAAGGACTTGCGACAGAAACTCAAAGCGTCTGGTGCAACCGAAGAAATCATCGAAACCGTATACGGCTTAGGCTATCGACTGAAAGCTCTGCCTAAATCTTCTACTCCTCATCCCACGGAATCAGCAACGGCTGTCAATGCCGCCGACAAGAGCCAAGCTCAAGCCAAGGCACTGACTTCAGTCAACCAAGTGTTAGAGCGATTCCGCCATACCTTTGCCCAACAGGTGGCGGTACTGGAGCAAGCAACGCAGGTGTTATTCACCGGCTCTTTAAGTGATGAACTGCGACAAACTGCCCGACAAGATGCTCACAAATTGGCCGGTTCTTTGGGAACGTTTGGTTACCCAGAAGGCTCAAAATTAGCCCGGAAGATTGAACATTTGTTGATCAATGAGACGACTTTAGGGCAGGAGCAAGCCTTGCCGTTTCAACAGCTAGTTATTGCCCTGGGACAAGAATTGATGAAACCTCCTGTTGCTCTGGCGGCGGAGCCAATGGCGGATTCAGTCATGCGAGTATTGGTCATTGATGATGATGTAGCTTTAACGGAGCGGTTGAAAGCAGAAGCCATTTCTTGGGCGATCGAGATGGAGATTGTGACGAATTTGACGGCCGCCAGACGAGCCATAAGCCAAAATCCTCCTGATGTCATTTTGTTGGATCTGACTTTTCCCCATCCCGCCGATGATGGATTGGCTCTGTTGCGAGAACTGGTAGAGCAATTCCCTTCACTTCCCGTTTTAGTTTTCACCGGGCGAGACAATTTAGCGGATCGGGTGGCAGTATCCCGTTTGGGAGGACGAGGTTTTTTACATAAGCCCGTAGAACCGACGCAAGTCTTTCAATCAATCACCCAAGTCCTATCTCCAACACCCACTACAGAAGCCAAAATCATGGTAGTGGACGATGATCCAGCCGCGCTTGCCATGCTGTATCGCCTGTTGCAGCCCTGGGGGTTCCAAGTAACCCGTTTAGGAAATCCTCAGCAATTTTGGGAGGTGTTAACAGCAACGGCTCCCCATTTGCTGATCTTGGATTTGGAAATGCCAACCTTTAGTGGTATTGACTTATGTCAGGTCGTGCGTCAAGACCCGCAGTGGGGAGACTTGCCCATCTTGGTTGTGACGGCTCATACCAATGCCGAGTCTCTGCAACGGGTGTTTGCAGCAGGCGCGGATGACTTTATTGGTAAACCCGTGGTGGGGCCAGAGTTGGTTACACGGGTGATCAGTCGGATTGAGCGAGTGCGGTTCCGGCAGCAGAAGAGAGGATATTCATAGGAGGAGAGGGAACGCCTCATGGCAGAAGTGGAGAATTCAAATGTTCAGCATGGAGTGAGAGCGATCGCGAACCGCTGCTGTGATCGTAAAGCGTCAGCGCCGATTGGGGGAAGACCTTGACGCAAACCAACGCCAACATTCTGATTGTCGATGACCAACCCGATAACATCCGCACTCTTGCGGCTATTTTGTGCGGACAGGGATACAAGGTTAGAAAAGCCATTAGTGGAGAGATGGCGTTAGAAACCATTCGCTCCCAAGCCCCCGATCTCATCTTGCTCGACATTAAAATGCCGCAGATGAATGGCTATGAAGTCTGCTCAACTCTGAAGTCTCTCGCCCAAGTTCGCGAGATTCCGGTCATTTTCTTGAGTGCCTTAGATGAGGTGACGGATAAAGCGAAAGCGTTCAATGTTGGCGGGGCTGACTATATCACCAAACCCTTCCAAGCCGAGGAGGTGTTGCTCCGCGTGAGGCATCAACTGACTATCCGACACCAACAACAGCAACTCATGGAGCAAAACCATCAGCTACAACGGGAAATGCAAGATCGGCAACGTTCAGAAGCCGCCCTCCGCCAAACGGGAGAGGCACTCCGGGACAGTGAAGAGCGTTTCCGTAGTGCTTTCGACCATGCTTCTACGGGTATGGCTTTAATCGGACTTGACGAATGTTGGCTTAAAGTGAACGCCGCACTCAGCGACATGCTTGGTTATTCCGAGTTGGAGTTGTTAACAACACCCTCTTGGAAGCTGATTCATCCAGAGGATGTGGAGCAGCATCAGAGTTGCCTCAACCAGATCTTAGCGAGTGAAAACCGCCGTTGCCAAGTAGAGTTACGCTACTTGTGTAAACTCAGACGTGTGATTTGGATGCTGCGGAGTACCTCATTAGTGCGAGATAGTCAAGGTAAACCGTTATACTATGTCGCTCAATTCCAAGACATTACAGAACGCCGAGCCATTGACCAGATCAAAAATGAGTTTATCTCGATCGTTAGCCACGAACTGCGAACTCCATTAACGGCAATTCGGGGTTCTCTGGGGTTATTGGCAACTGGAATCTACGACAGCAAACCGGAGAAAGCGCGCCGGATGTTGGAAATTGCTCTGACGGATAGCGATCGCCTGGTGCGTTTGGTGAATGATATCCTTGACTTAGAACGCCTAGATTCGGGTCAAGTGGCGCTGGAGAAGACCGTGTGTGATGCGGCTCAGCTCATGCAGCAGGCTGTGGAAACGGTGCAACCGCTTGCCGACCAAGCCCAAATTACCCTGCGTATGATTCCCGTATCAGCTCAGGTTTGGGCGGCACCGGACACGATTATCCAAACCCTGACGAACCTGTTAAGTAATGCGATTAAGTTCTCCCCTGCGAATTCCACGATTACCGTAACGGCTCAGCCTCAGTTAGATGATGTTCTGTTTCAGGTTCAAGACCAAGGACGGGGCATTCCGGCTGATAAACTCAAGACCATCTTTGGACGATTCCAACAAGTGGATGTTTCAGATTCTCGGCAGAAAGGAGGCACAGGATTGGGCTTAGCCATCTGCCAAAGCATTATACAGCAGCACAACGGACGGATCTGGGCTGAAAGTACTTTAGGAAAAGGCAGCACCTTTTACTTCACACTGTCAAAAACGGCTCATGAGTGCTAAACAAATTCTGATTATTGATGACGAAGAGCGTATTCGCGAACTGGTGCAGGCTTGCCTGGAAGACTTAGGGGGATGGAAAACGATTAGTGCTCCATCGGGGAGGGAAGGGTTGCTCAAGGCAGAAACCCCATCTCTCGATGCCATCCTTCTGGATGTCTCTATGCCAGACATGGACGGTTTTGTTTGCTTCCAAAAGCTTCAGGAAAATCCGGCGACGCGCTCTATTCCCGTTGTCTTGCTAACCGCCAAAGTCCTCCCGGATGACCGATCTCGATTTGATCTGATGGGTGTGGCTGGGATTATTACAAAACCTTTTAACCCTGTGACGCTTTGTGAACAGATTGCGGATCTGCTGGGCTGGAACCTTTAGAGAGCTTCGGTTATATTGATTGGGCTGAAATTTTCCTCCTTTATAAGTTCCTCATTTTCTGCCTGTACTATTAATGCTAAATCCATCTCAGCCTCTTCCTGACGGTTTGGGTAAAGATGGTTGATACCATTTTGGCTACGGGGATTTTAAATTGTATATTTTGAAAGCCTCATCCGTAGGTAGTTGCAAAACTGCAAAAGCGATGAATCTGAACCCAAATGGTATGAGACTGGCTGATTAACCCTCACGAGACTCAAACCTTCATGACTTTAGCTGATTGGGAGCCTCTACAAATCTTGGATCGATTGAGTGCCATCCCACTAGGGGTTGATTGCCGCTCTCTTGAAACACTGTTATTTGTCAAAGATTCAGGTTGAAGCTAACAGTCAATGGAGTAAAGCTGAGTTGTATGAATACAC
>DATNQL010000922.1:0-6168 GCA_036704025.1 Stenomitos sp. | reverse complement strand
GACCAGCATTACAAATGCAGATGGGCCAATGGATGGCTGCTGGCATGATAGTTTCTATCACTGCATTCTGGAACATATCTGCGGTGATACTTTTGATATGGAGCGCCTCAAGGATGTAATTGATTGCAAGCGGCAAGGTTTTATGGGTGCTACTAATGTCGTGAATTACCTAACTAATCATGACCACAATCATGTTTTAGCAGAATTAGGCGATCGCGGAATTTTAGATGAGGAAGCATTTAAGCGCAGGAGGTTGGGTGCTGTCATCACGATGACTGCCATAGGAGTGCCCCTTCTCTGGATGGGTGAAGAGTTTGGTGAGTATAAGTATAAAACCCAAGAGCAAGCCAAAATCGATTGGACATTACTCGGTCATGACCTTAATCGTGGTCTGTTTGAGTTTTTAAAAGGTTTGATTCATCTTCGTAAGAGCAATCATGCTCTCTACACGGAAAACATTGACTTTATCCACGAAAATCCAGACGCTAAGGTATTAGCCTACAGCCGTTGGAATGATGAAGGTTCTCGTGTCGTCGTCGTTGCTAATTTTTCAGATGACTTTTTAGCGGGTTATACGATTCCCAATTTTCCTGAAAATGGCACTTGGCACGAGTGGACGGCTAATTATGATGTGGAAGCTGGGGATAACCAAATAATGGTTGACCTTGGAGGGTACGAAGCCAAGGTATTTGTCTGGCAGTAGAATCGCTAAGGTAGGGTGAATGGCACTGGCTTAAGAACTTTCCTTACTCACCAACCAAGCCTTGTGCAGGGGGTCTGGGGGAGGCACTCTGTCCCCCAGTGGGGGGTTTGGGGGGTTTCCCCCCAATCTGGGTTTTTCTCAAAGAACGACTACTTTTTGCTTAAGTCAGTGCCATTCAAGGTAGGGTGTCGAGGCGCACCCTATCACTAACTCTACAAGGGCGACTCTTTTAACTGACAAGAAGAAGATATATGTATAGCAAAGCGATCGCCCTTACCAATCTCGCTAAGCTAATCAATAAACTTTCCTGTCTTGTCGATAGTGCGCCAATGTTCAAACAATAGTCTCAACACCTTGACGCTTGCTCGCCCTTGGGAAAAAGAACAAGCACTCAGAAACCGAGGCTGGATGACCATTCGCCCTGTCTTGTTAATGTAACCGCACTTGCTGCCAATCCAAACGACCGCCAGTCCTTCCGAGAATTCCCAAGCATCGTCGAATTGGAGTGGAATGACTACCCGCCCCTTCTGGTCGATATAGCCATACTTCCCACCCATTTCAACGGCTGCCAGCCCTTCGGAAAATTCCCAAGCATCATCAAATTGGGGTTGAATGGCTATCCGCCCCCTCCGGTCAATATAGCCATACTTATCGCCAATCTCAACGACTGCCAGCCCTTCAGAAAATTCCCAAGCATCATCAAATTGGGGTTGAATGGTTACCCGTCCCTTCTGGTCAATATAGCCATACTTATCGCCAATCTCAACGACTGCCAGCCCTTCGGAAAAGTTTTCAGGCTCATCCAATTCAGATTGGATAACTCCCCAGTCTGTTTGGTTAATATCGCCATACGGCTCACTAATCTGTACTGTTTTTGCTGGGGCAAACGTGAGTAATGTGAGTGGTGCTAGAGGTTGAGCTAAAGCTTGCAACACCTCGGCTGCATCTGCGTAGCGCTGGCGAAAGTCATATCGCACCATTTTCGTCAAAATTTCTGCTAGCCAATCACTTACAGAGGCACGATACCTCCAGATAACTTCGAGAGTGTCGGGGTCTTTTGGTATTAAGTGCGGCAGCATTCCAGTGAGTGCTTGAATAGCTGTCATGCCTACGGCATAAATATCGCTAGAGAATTTTGGATGCCCATACTCCTGTTCGCTTGGCATATAGCCGGAAGTGCCAACGGCAACAGTATAGCTAGTTTGCCCCGTGGCATTCATAACCAAAGTCCCAATTTCTTTAACGGCTCCAAAGTCAATCAGCACCAGCTTGCCGTCGTACCTGCGCCGCACGATATTGGAAGGCTTGATATCCCGGTGGATGACATTGTTTTGATGAACAAACGCCAGCACTTCCAGAATCTCTTGCAAGAATTGAATAATCTCGCCTTCACGCCACTGCTTGCCAGGAGTGATTTCCTGGCTTAAGTCATGCCCATTGATGAGTTCCTGGATGAGATAAAATTCTCGATTTTCTTCAAAATAAGCGTACAGTTTGGGAATTGAGGAGTGACCATTTCCCAGTTTGTACAGAATTTCCCCTTCTTTCTGGAACAGACGCACGATATCTGGGTGCATGGCTTGCGGCTTGAGCCGCTTGACGATACATCTGGGCTTGGGGTTAGCCGGAATATCTAAGTCTTCGGCTATATAGGTTTCACCAATTCCCCCACCTCCCAATGGCTGGATGATTTTGTAGCGCTGCCGCAGTCTTGTACCAATCATGTGCTGATGATAGAGACCCTTTTTGTTAATTCTGGCACAATCACTCGAATGACCCATTTTGTGGATACTTAGAAAAAGCTTGCGATCGCAACTTTTCCACCTCAATCAACTAACCTAAAAATAGCGCCCTCAACAAGACATTAACTCATGGTTCAGCAACCTTTAATTTGTGATGATTACTACGTACCAGACGCCAACAGACTAGTCACTGAAGACGACACGCCTGTGGATAACTTCGCCTCTGCCAAACAACAACGATTTTTAGTTGGTACTCTTTACAGTTCTGTACAAGATCGGACTTTTCTAGCTGAAGCCAATGTCGGCATCTACCATACAGATGGTCAGCCTGCCATTGTCCCCGATGTCTTTATCAGTCTGGATGTCCAAGTCCCTGAAAATTGGTGGGACAAGCAAAACCGTTCTTATCTAGTTTGGCAGTTTGGCAAACCCCCAGAAGTTGTCATTGAAATTGTTTCTAACAAAGTTGGTGACGAACTGGGGAACAAACTGAAAATTTACCAACAAATGCGAGTAAGTTACTACATCGTATATGACCCTGGTCAGCAATTAGGACAGCAAGTTCTTCGCATTCATGAACTCAGGGGAATGCGCTACTCTGAAACATCAGAAACCTGGTTAGAGCAAGTTGGACTAGGTTTAACGTTGTGGGAAGGTGAATTTGAAGGTAGGCAAGATAGTTGGCTACGCTGGTGCGACAAAGAGGGGAATCTTCTTCTCACAGGTGATGAACGTGCTGAACAAGAACGCCAGGAAAAACTACAGCAGCAGCAACGCGCCGAACAAGCCGAAGAACGTGCCCAATTACTAGCAGAACGACTGCGGGAACTGGGCATCGATCCAGACACTCTAAGTTAAGAGGCTAGCTAGTTAATCAAATCCTTGATAGCTCTAACTTTGCATCAAATGTTCCCGAACAACTCGCTGATAAAAGTCTTCAAGTGCAGCTACAGGAACCTTGTCCTCAAATAGACAATTTTTGTGTTTTGCTATGTGCTTTACAATCTGCTGTCGCCATTCATCCTCTAGCCCCAGCCTCACTGCAATTTCAATATATTCTGCTTCATCTTGAGCAGTCGTTTCACTCAATCCCAGCATTTTTAGCATTCCATAGGACATGCGTCCGCGCATAAATTCACCAGGACAAGTAACCACTGGTAAGTTGCAGGCAAGTGCAGCTAGGGTTGTGTTCCCTCCCGTAAAACCAAACGTATCTAGAAAAACATCACTGATTGAATTCAGCCTTAAATAATTTTCATGGTCGAGAAACGGGATAAACACACAGTAATCCTGACTCTTCTTACCAACAGTAGCAAAAGCCTCTTGAAGTCGCTGCTGCAAAGCGTCTGCACGAACGAATACAAACTGAGCTTGTGGTACACGCCGAGCAATTTCAGCAAAAATAAAATCATACTGGGGTAGGTACTTATAGGGAGCTTGGCAACACAAATAAACCACTGCATCTTCTTGCAGCCCAAAATCAGCGCGAGTCTTTGTTAAGGATGGAACATCAATTTTGGGATAAGCAATACCAAGATTGGGTAGACGAATTAGTGTCTCTGTATAATGTTCCTGACCATTATCCGGTTCCATCAATTCGCTGGAAATATAGTAATCAATTGTAGGTATGCCAGAGGTTACTGTATATCCCCAATCTGTACATTGCACAGGAGCCAGTCGCAAACCAGAAATTGTAAATGTTAGTGCATCAATTCCTAACTCTGGGAAAACTAAAATATGTAAATTATCATTTAAGATTTGTTGGCATACAGCATCTATATTGCCCGGAATATGATGAAAGACATTACTATACTGCTGAAACTTTTGCGTAATAGCATCGGGCTTATCTCCGATGTAATAAGAGTAAATTTCAAACTTTTCTCGATCGCAGTAACACAACCAGCCGAGTAACCAATAGGTTGCGCTATGATTATGAAGATATCTTGAAATGTAACCAATACGAATCTTTTGATTTTCCTCAAGGGGAGGCATTGACCGAGGTTTGATCCAGTTGGGATAATTGGCGGCTATAATCTGATGAACCAAATTTCCATACTGCCGTTGTAACTCGCGATCGTTGTAGTTTTGATAGGCTAAATAAAAGTTTGTAACACGAGTAACTCCTTCAATTGCCTTTGTTTTTTCCTCAGGAGTGTTTAAACAAGTTTGCTGCATCAATTCTTGTAATCCTTGCTCAAACTGTTGACGATACAAGGATATTTCCTCAGGTGTTTTATAGACAATGGGGAGAAATAGATATTTGAGGAGTTGGAATAAGTACTCGGTTGGGAAGAGTTGCGATGCATTTTCTGCGGCTGATATAGCCTCTTGCGTTTTACCACTCTTCTGCAATCTTTCAATGAAATCCAAGTGATAAGCGATATCAAGTTGCATCGTTTGGTGATTAATCATGAGCTTGGCTTAGGTTCAATTAGGCGAGAAGAGTTAAAGATTGTATACGCTGCCATACGAGTTCAATTAAATCAGGCTCATCTGCATCAAACCATTCAATTTCTGGATAAGCCCGAAACCAAGTGCGTTGCCGCTTGGCAAATTGGCGAGTATGTAAAACGGTTAGTTCTTTGGCTTGGGATAGGGAAATTTCACCTGCCAGATATTGCTTCATTTCTCGATAACCCAATGTATCTAACAGTGACAAATCAGTACCATATTTTTGGCAAAGAGCTTTCACCTCGACTTCCCAACCAGCCGCTATCATTTGCTCCGTTCGGATGACGATACGACGAGTAAGGGTATCGGAGTTACTACATTCCAAACCAATCTGAAGAATTGGATAGTTGGGAGGATTCTCGCCTTGTTGCTGGGAAATTGGGCGTCCAGTAACGTAAAATACTTCTAATGCTCGTAATGTCCTTACTTCGTCGTTGGCGTGAATCTTATGGGCAGCAGTTGGGTCAACTTGTTGCAGGTATTGGTAAAGCTGAGTTTGACCCAGTGAAGTTAGTTGCGATCGCAATTCAAGATGTGGTGCAACTCGCGGAATTTTCATCCCCTGCACGATCGCACGAATATATAAACCCGTACCACCAACGAGTAGGGGAATTGTACCCCTTGCCTGAAATTGAGCAATCAATTCTTGAGCGGATTGCTGGTAGTCTGCCAGAGTCATTGTCTGTGTCGGCTCACAGATATCTATTAAATAATGAGGTACCTGCTGTTGTTCAGAAGCGGAGGGTTTAGCCGTGCCAATGTCAAATTCCCGGTAAACTTGACGAGAGTCAGCACTGAGAATCACTGAATTCAGTCGTTGCGCTAAAGCCAACGCTAAGCCTGACTTACCCGTCGCTGTCGCACCACAAATAGTGATCAAACCCAGTCGCCGACGATTGAATAATTCCATCCTTATCTATAAATCCCATCAATGTGTTACAGAGTCCTAGCGTCTTTTTGATCCCTGTTTTACCTTTAGACTGTTTTTTAGTTGAGCTTTGCTCTTTAATTCAGTCCCCTCAAAACCTTCCAGAGCAAGAAGTACAGCAGTAAGAGTACACTCGCTAAACTCAAGAGCGCGCCTTGTGTCGCTGTCAAGGAAAAGAAGATAGTTTTAGCAATACATGCAGTGCCTATCTAAATGAGCCTTGAAACGGCTCTGTAGCCGCCTAGGAGGCTTTTGTGTTAAAATTTGAGAGTGTTTTCTCATTTTTGAGGATCGCAACGGTCTAAAGCTTCTATTGGAGAATCCCTTACATGACGAGTAGTTAT
>DATNQL010000921.1:0-5777 GCA_036704025.1 Stenomitos sp. | reverse complement strand
ATTGATTGGCATCGTGTAATTGTGAAAAAGTATGGTGAGAAATGAGTAAAGATACTCGATAATCTTTCGTCAATCCTTCAATCCGAGAAGCCAAGTTAACCGTATCACTAATCACGGTACTATCCATCCGGGAGTATCCCCCCACTGTGCCTAACATGAGTGAACCTGTATTGATGCCAATACCAACCTGAATGGGAATGTAGCCCGCTTTAGCACGGCCTTGATTATATTTAGTCAGACGTTTGAGCATAGAAATCGCCGCTTTGAGAGCGTGATCAGCCCCCTTACTAAATAGAGCCATAATTCCATCGCCGATATATTTATCAATAAACCCTTGATTTTCCAGAATTGCCGGTTCCATGCGGCTTAAATAAGCATTAATAAATGTAAAATTTTCTTCGGGGGTCATACTTTCGGAGAGGGTGGTAAAGTCACGAATATCCGCGAATAACACCGACATTTCCTGTTGTACGTGGTCACCTAATTCAACATCGACAATGCTTTGTTTATTTAAAAACTGAAGAAATTGGCGTGGAACAAAACGGGAGAAGGCTTGGTTGAGTTGAAACAATTCGGCAGTAAATTTAACTCGTTCGGCTTCTGCTTTTTTGCGATCGGTGATGTCTTGAAAGGCTGCGATCGCATACTCAACTCTGCCCTTTTTATCAAAAATTGGAGTGGCCCACACTTCTAAAGGGATCACCTTGTCCCCTCGACGGATTTCCATATCATCAATCGTCCCACTTTCACCGTTTAATGCGCGTAAAATGGGTCGGCGATCGCAGGGGTACAACTGATTCGTTCCTGCTACATAAATTTGACTCATCCCTGGCAAATTAGGGGCGTTGGTTCTTGGTGTATTTTCTTGCCCCAGAATTTGCTGTGCCATCTTATTAGCGTAGTAGGGTTTCCCGACGGCATCAAGGACAAACACCCCAACGGGTACAGCGTCTAAAAATTGAGCCAGTCTCTTCTCTCCATTCACGACTGCCTCCTCTGCCTGGTTGTACAACCAATCTTCTACTGTATCGCCGTGTTCTGTTGTTGTTTCTAACAATAGTTCTAAGTCAGCCTTGTCCCTAGCTAAAGCGTCTAAAAAAGACTGAAGTTCCATAGCGCAAGCCTGAAGCGCTGACTCGGCACGCTGGCGTTCAGCAATTTCAGCTTGGAGTTGTTGATTGGACTCATGCAACAGAATTTCGATGGCATCAGCATGAATAGTCGTCGTCTCCAGTAAAATTTCCAGATCGACTTTCTCCTGCTTTACGGCTTCGAGTTCTTGGCGTAGCCTTTCTATTTCTAGAAGTAATTGTTCTGAGGATAGTTGTTCTGCCTGCATCGCCATAAAGATTGGCCTTTCATAAAAGCGACTTTATCGGTATAGTCCATATCAAACGATGCACCTGATAGAGTCATCATTCCAGCTCGAGTTGCAATTTTGGCATTAAACGTTGCAAATTCTTTAACGACTTTCCCTGCCAAGGAATGGTCTTAGAGCCTAAAACGACCATTTGAATGGTTCCTTTTTGACGAATTTTAATTACAAATTTCGAGATCACATTAATCCCTGAACTGTTGAGAAATTCTAAATTTCGTAAGTTCAACGTCAACGTTGGTGGGTTATGATCTGCTACATCATTGAGTAACTGTACGATTGGTGCATACTCTTCCATGCCATTTAAACGAAGCGAACCCTGGCAGTTAACGGTTTCGGTCACTGAGTCGTAAAAGATACTGTAATCTTTAGACTGAATCTCCATGCCGTATGAACTCCTTATCATAATTTTAGTGACCTATACTTTTAACTGCACCATTGTCGTTACGGCGATCGCCTCTGGATTTTGATCAACCATCTCAAACTTCCAGCCCAGCTTGGCTTGATAATCATTGATCATGGTGAGCAAACCTAACCCAGAGTGGTTTTCGTCGGTGTCTTCCGTATCTTGTTCGAGATGATTAAGGTATAGCTCACTAGGGTCTGAGGTGGTTAATTCTCGAATAAATGTCTGGAACTTTTCGACTCGTTGGTGATGCACACTATTCGTTGCCAGAAAAACAAGTCTGTGGCTATCCATTTGCAGCCTGATACTGATTGGCTGTGGCAATGATTCATCGTTAAACTTCATGGCATTTTCTAATAATTCATTGGCAATAAAACTCACAGCGCTTTTGACTTGTTCTTGAGTAGGTGTTTCGCAATTATTATCCTCATCGCCGGGGAAAAACGTGGCAAAGTAGTCCGCCATAAAATCCGCAGACAAACCATTATTTCGCCAGCGCTGTTTGAGTGGAACAGAAGTTGGTGAAAATACCATGGTTAGACCTTCCCGACCGTCGGGTAGATTGTCACTAAAGTCACCAAATATCTGAGTCATATCGATTTTGGTTATAGATCATGGGTCATCGATTAAATGGTTGAAGATTGAATGTTTGAGGTTAAAACAAGTCAACCTATCAACGTCATCTCTTGTCAAAAACTGACTACTTTTGTTTGAGTACCAACAAAGTAATGTCATCATAAACTTTTTGCTTACCGATGTGCGCTCGTACATCGGTAAGCACTGCCTGCTTGATTTGTTCAGCACTTTGTTGCCTATTGTCTTTAACTACGGCACATAGTCTGTCAATTCCGTATTGCTCTCCCCCTAAATTTTCCGCTTCCGTAATTCCGTCAGTATAGAGGACAACCACATCTCTTGGGTGAAGCTGCACCTGAATGTGAGAGATAAAATCATCAATGTTTTCCTCCAGACCTATCGGGAAACCTAAATCAATTGTATCAATTCGCTCCAAATGGCCGTCCTCCCGCACAACAATCATTTCTTCATGCTGTCCGCTTAAACGGAGTTGTCCTTGTTGATAGTCCAGCAAGGAAAGACTCAAATTTTTATCCGAATTCATGCGCTGTACGTTATCATAAATCGTCCGATTGACAGCGCTCAAAAATTTAGTGGGGTCGGTTTCGTTGTTGCACAATAAAGTCCGTATAGCCGTTTGCACCATCACCATTAATACTCCACTTTCCAAGCCATGTCCGGTCACATCTCCGATACCAATTTTAAGGCTACCATTGTACTTCAGTACATCATAGTAATCTCCACCAACCTCCTCAGCCGGTTCCATAAAGCCAGCAATATCTAAGCCAGCAATAGTCCCTAGTTCCCGTTCTCTAGGTAATAGCATCTGCTGAAGTTGGCGCGTAATTTCCAATTCAGTTGCTAAACGTAAGTTTTCTGCTTTGAGTTGCTTGATATTTAAGTGAGTTTTAAGACGAGCTAGAAGTTCATCTTTTGAGATGGGTTTCGTTAAATAATCATTGGCTCCCACGTCTAATCCCACGACCAAATCTGAAACTTGGTTTTTGGCACTCAAGAGCAAAATGGGTAATTCATTGGCTTGCCAAGTTTCACGAATTTTTTGTGTGACTTCATAACCCGTCAATCGTGGCATCATGACATCCAGTAGAATCAAGTCGGGTTTAAACCCATTTTCCAGTAGTTCTAATGCTTCGAGACCATTGCTGGCTTGGCTAATACTATAGTTTTGTAATGATAAATAGTTCGCAAAAACCTGGCGATTCACAGGCTCATCATCCACAATTAAAATGTGAAATCTCGAACGATCAGAGGTTGTCGGTTGCAGATTTTGAGATTCTGAGTAACTTGGAATACTCAACTCAGAGGAACGTTCAATTCTTAATTGACCCACCTTCAAAGTTTCTTGGGATTGAGTATTCAACTCTTCTGATACGGGTAAAGTAAACGTAAACCGTGACCCAACCCCAACAGTAGATTCAACATCAATTTTTCCCCCATGCAACTCCACTAACGTTTTAGTAATGGCTAACCCTAAACCCGTACCCCCATACTGACGTGCAGTTGTTCCATCGGCTTGTTCAAAGGATTCAAAAATGTGTTCAAACTTATCCTCTGGAATGCCGATACCTGTATCTGAGATAGTAATGGCTACTTGGGAATGAGAATTTTCTGCCCCACTTAATTCTGCTGAGATTTCCACCGTGCCACTGTCTGTAAATTTAACCGCGTTACCGACTAAATTGTGCAAAATCTGTTGTACACGATTTTCATCAGCACTCACGGGGGGTAGTTCTGGGGAAATACGGTTGATTAACTGCAAATTTTTGGAACCAATCAGAGGTCGGCACAGCGTCAGAACCACTTCTGCCAGCGATCGCATTTCCACTGGCTTGAGTTGTAATTCAATGGTTTCGTGTTTCAGTTTAGAAAAATCCAGAATATCATTGACGAGGGTTGCCAGACGCCGACCACTAGAAACGATCAGGCTCAGATTGAAATGAGTTTCCTGTGGCAGTGAACCTGTAACTCCATCCATCAAGGACTCGGCGATGCCAATAATCCCATTCAGGGGGGTACGTAGTTCATGGGATGTATTCGCCAAAAACTCATCTTTGAGCTTGTCCAAGCGCTGCAAGTCTGCATTAGCTTGCAACAGCGCCTCCTCACTCTCTCGCAGTGCGGTTGTTGCTCGTTGCACAACTTTTCGCAGTTGCGCTGGAGCACTGACTAAAATGAACACTAAGCCACCCGCCAAGAAAGCGAGTAACCCTCCCCCTAGCCAAATCCATCGGGAAATGGGGGCGCTTTTTGGCCATCCTCGGATGGGAACGGCAGCAATTTGCCAAGAACCATTGGGCAAAGTTACCTCGGATGTTTCTGGCTGTTGCTGGAAAATTTTGGCATCGCCGAAAAAGACTTCCCCTGTCTCTCCTAGCCCATCTTTCCCTCGAATTGCATACTGGAGGTGGGCATGAGCATCGAGCAGTCCTGCCTCTTTAAACAGGATATCCCGGTCGATGATGATGCCCACCATCCCCCAAAATCGACCACTTTCGGCAACGGCATTGGGGGGAGTCAGAAAAATGGGAGTACGACTCACGAATCCCACACCCGTCGGCACTAAGTTAATGGGTCCGGCAAATATACTTTGTTTGGTTCTAATCGCCCGTTTAATGGCTTCTCGTTCGGCTGGAATCGTCATCGGGTCAAACCCAATCGCTTTTTCCCAGCCCGCTAAAGGATACATATAAGTAACGACTGTATTTTTATACAGGGCTACGCCACGGATACCCGTTTGCTTTGACACGATGACTTTGGACAGGTTGTCAAATTTTTCACGGTCAATGTCCGGATTGATGGTAGAGACGTAAGCGACTAAACCCCGTGACAGAAACAGTCGCTGATTCAACTTGCCTTCGAGACGAGCTCTTACGGCACTCAATTGATTGAGGACATCGGCGCGATTCCGCTGCTGAAAGCGGTCTTGTTCTGAGTGATTAATCACCCAAGTCAAGGCCAGAATGCTCGCGGCGGTCAATGAAGCAGTGACATAGGGAAAAATATGATTTTTCATAGAAGTATGAGTCAGCCTTCCAAACATTGTTGAAACCCATTGAGTCCAAGATTGCATGGAGAGATTGACAACGCTGGTACTCCAGCTACTGAACTAACGGTTTGTCGATAGTGCAGTAGCATTTCGCTTGCACAGGCCACTGGGTTGATACAAAATGACCGTTGGTAAATCGGTAGATGCCGTTGATGTCGGAAGCAGTCTCCTAATCATTGAGTCAATTGGATTTTTTCCATCCTCTGGTTCTATATAGCGTTTCTCGATTGGATGCGGTACAGTTTGACCTCTCTCCAAACCTCTCTCCTACGAGGAGAGAGGCTTTGATTCTTACTCCCCTTCCCTCGTAGGGACCGGAGCTTTAGTGAGGAGGTTGGGGGTTAGGTTATTAT
>DATNQL010000920.1:0-4164 GCA_036704025.1 Stenomitos sp. | reverse complement strand
ATCGCGACTATACTCTCTCCACAGCCGATCAATTGTGCGTAATTCTTGCATCGGGAAGGCTTCAATATCTCCAACGCGCAACCAGCCTTCGCGCCCAGAGGCTTTGAGCATCAATGCAGCTGTTTCCTTGTCTGCTTGTTGCCATTTCCCATTTGCGAGTAACTCTTGCAATGAACTGAAATCTGCTGGGGCAAGTCCAGGGATGACTTGGCTCGTGCCTAGCATAACTTGCCATTCTGCTATCGATTGGGGGCGTTCTTCTGGCTTCATCGCCATGCCTTGAAGGATGGCTTGATTGACGCGATCGCTAATTTTAGGATTCAGTTTTTGGGGAGACTCTAAGAGCGTTCCAAATGCCCTCACAGGTGAAGGTGTTGGTATTTCTCCTGTGAGTAACGAATATAGGGTAGCGGCTAACGCATAAACATCAGTATAAGCACCCCGTTTGGCTCGCCAATCATACTGCTCAATCGGTGCAAAGCCTTCCGATAAGGATTGAGTGTGTGTCTGCGTTAAATTTGGGGTAAACTCACGAGCAATTCCAAAGTCAATCAAGACGGCTTCCGGCTGATTCTTTCGCAGCATAATATTGAGTGGCTTAATATCCCGATGCAGTAAGCCGTTGTTGTGAATCAACGTCAGCGCTTCTCCAATTTGCTGAATGTAGTTCAAGGCTTCCAACTCTGGCAAAAGACCTTGATGCCAAATTCGATGTGCTAAATTTTCGCCGTCAATGAATTCCATCACCATGCACCAGCGATCGCTCTCTTGAATGACTTCATCGACCCTCACAATATGAGGATGCTGAAATTTGGCTAAGCGTAGTGCCTCGTTGAGAAAATCTTGCTCCAACTTAGCAAAGTCGTATTGGCCTTGCAGATAGCTATTGAGGGTTTTAATCACAAAAGGATTGCCCTGTTTATCCTTAACCCGATAGGTAATGCCAAAGCCACCTTGTCCTAATAATTGTTCAACAGTGTACTTGCCATTTTGCAATTTTTGTCCTGGTTTCCAAGCCATAATTTAGATCAAATACCTCAATGTTTGCTACAAATCACTCTCCGCATCCCCGCGTCTGTGTGTCCCCATTTCAATCATCTGTAGCAAACTTAAGGAGAAACGATATTACGACTCTGGAACGCTGATTGTATTTGTATTGATTTTCATAAAAGCTAAAGCAATTATTTTAGTATTTTTGTACTATGCTGTCAAGAATAGAGGCATCTTGGTTCTCACTTTGGTAATCAAGAAAAGCTCACTTGCCAAATTTTGATCGTTTCATCCCAACTTCCACTGGCCAGAGCTTTTCCATTCGGACTAAAGGCTACAGACCAGACACCGCCTAGGTGTCCCGTCAGGGAGGAAAGTAGCTTTCCGGTGGCTGAATGCCAAATCTTGATCGTTTTGTCCTGACTCCCACTCGCCAGAGCTTTTCCATTGGGACTGAAAACCACACAATTCACGGCACTGGTGTGTTCCGTCAGGGTGTGTAATAATTCTCCACTGGCCATCTCCCAAATTTTGATGGTGCCATCAGCACTACCACTGGCTAGGAGTTGACCCGTCGGGTGAATCGCAATAGACAAAATGTCATTCGTATGACCGCTCAAAATTCGACTCGGTTCTTGACCATACAAAGGCCACAACCTGATGTTTTGATCTTTACTACCACTAGCAAGGAGCTTTCCATTTGGGCTAAATGCCACAGCCAGCACCCAGTGTGCGTGTCCCGTTAAGGTGTGACGTGGTTGATCGGCGTTAGGATGCCACAACTTAATGGTTTTATCATGGGAACCACTGGCAATGATTTGTCCATCTGTACTAAAGGCAATGGTTCGCACCCAGCCAGAGTGCCCTGTCAGGTTCTTTAAAAGTTTTCCAGTTTTAAGATGCCAGAGCTTGATGGTTTGATCATTACTAGTACTGGCAACAATCTGTCCGTTCGGACTGATGGCCAGCGATCGCACCCAACTAGTATGACCTGTTAGCGTGTGGAGAAGTATCCTTTGTTTGAAATCCCAGACCTTAACCGTTTTATCCCCACTACCACTCGCCAGAAATTGCCCATCAGGACTGATAGCCACTGACCGCACCCAACTTCTATGATTTGTCAGGGTTTGCACACATACCCAAAGAGGAGCTTGCGGTTGGGATGCAGACATATAGCTGTCGTTAAGTTTTTGGGAATGCCTGTATTTTAGCTCTTAGGCTGAGTATCGCTAGTCGATACCAACAGGACGCTTGATCAAGTCCGAGGATAAGTGAGGTATACTAGCGCTTTGGGTTCAGACACACCCTGACTGATTCAAGAAATTGCTATAGTTCACTCAAAGGAGCCATTCTCTCTGAGGCTATGTACAATGGCGGATTCGCGGGCAGCTTTAACGGAGGAAGAACTGATGCGAATGAGTTTAGAGAATCCAGAGCTGCGGTTTGAGCGCAAGCCGGATGGAACACTGGTCACAATACCGTCAACGGGAGGAATTTCTGGCAATCGAGAAGCCAAAGCTGTCGCTTATCTACTCAACTGGGTGGAAACTCACGATTTGGGTGAAGTGTTTGGACCGGGTACGGGGTTTATATTGGGCTGTGATACGGTGCAAAGCTCCAAGTTAGTTACGTTGCTCATGCCTGATGCCGCTTTCGTCGCGAAAGGACGATTACCACAGGCATGGGATCAGGGGGAAGATACATTTCTCAACCTGGCACCGGATTTTGTGATTGAGATTTGTTCCAAGACCGACGATTTGGAAGCGAGCAAAGCCAAGATGCAAGAGTCGGTTTCTCATGGCGTCCAGTTGGGATGGTTGATTGACCACCAAAATGAGCAAGCCTTGGTTTATCGGGCGGATGGTCTGATTACGCAGTATGCAGCCAGCGCTATATTGAGTGGGGAAGATGTGGTGCCTGGGTTCAAGTTGGCGCTGAAGTATTTGCTTTAATCAGCAATTGCCCCATCTGCTTTCGGGAGGCACAGGCATGATTGTGTCTTGTGGGTAGCAAGAACGGCTGGCTCATACAGACTGATGTACCAGCATTAAGGCTTAGGTCGTTTCTGCCTGAATATAGCATCGGTGTAGGGGCAAGACATGCCTCGCCCCTACTTGTCGCTTTCCATTTCACTGAGAACGGGATCTCGAGATGCTCTCCCATCCAAACCCTAAACCTTACAACGGGCGATAGACTCGATAGTTGATCTCAGGGAAGATATTGTCGATTTCTTCGACTTTTTCCAGCCAACCACTGTCAATTTTGCCAATTTTGATGTCGTCGTAGAGCTTATTGAAGCGCATGAGGTGCGATCGCGTCCGCCGTACCGCATAAGGTACCATCGTCCCAGTACGCATAATAAACGCCCAGTCGGAAGATTGTGCGAGCAGGAGTTCTCGTGCCGCTTGGTTGAGAGCCTTCCACACCAACTCATCTTCGGGTTCCCGATAAGCCAGCTCAATCATCCGCTCTGCTGCTTTGTGCAAATGAGGATAAATCCAGGCATTGGTCTCATTTAACCAGTACTCGTGGAACCCCTTGTAGCCCCAACTAGACTGAGAAGGCTTACACACTTGTTGAGTCGGATGTGCCTGTAAATAATCCGCTAAGTGTGTCATGGCATAGGTGCCTTGGTCATACCAAGACTTACGGAATAAGTAATCGATGAACCAAGGGCCTTCGTACCACCAGTGACCAAATAGTTCGGCATCATAGGGAGAAACGATAATCGGTGGTCGGTGCATAATACCAGCTAGATGCCTGGTCTGTTGCTCCCGGTTGAACATGAAGTTCGCCGCATGTTCTGCCGCCTTCTCCCGCGCCCAATAGGGGTCATACAGCTGCTTATCTCCTAGCCCCAAACCCCGGCCTGTAATTTTGTGATACTTAATACCTGTATTCTTCCGCTGCCCATTGGGCATGATATAAGGCTTAATGTATTCGTATTCCGCTTCCCAGCCTAAATCTTTGTAAAATTCCCGATATTCCGCCGCTCCAGGATACCCAACTTCCGATGACCAAACTTGCTGAGAGGACTCATGATCTCGACCAAATGCCGCCACCCCTGTTTCGGTGAAGATGGGGGCATAGGTGCCAAAACGCGGACGGGGACGAGCATACAACAGCCCATGTCCATCGGTGAGGAAGTAGCGCAAGCCGGCATCCGCCAGCATC
>DATNQL010000919.1:0-12372 GCA_036704025.1 Stenomitos sp. | reverse complement strand
CTGCAAGCAGATCGCCAGGGTGGCTGTTCAATGAGAACCTCTTTAAATCTCTTAACACAATCACCCATCCCAAGACTCTTGTTTCAACCCCTGAAGGTCATGCTAACCCCAATCGTGATTACTGGACCGACGCTCTAGTCGCTTCGCGCAGCCGTTCCACATCGCGCATCGGTGGTTCACCAAAGAGCCGTTTGTACTCTCGGTTGAAGTGCGAAGCATCGTTATAACCTACTCGGTAAGCAGCACTGGCAGCGTCAAGGTTTTGCCCCAGCATCAGACGGCGAGCCTCTTGGAGCCGCAGTTGCTTCTGAAACGGCAAAGGACTCATTGCAGTAACCGACTTGAAGTGATGGTGGAAGCCTGAGACACTCATTCCCAGATCGCGGTGCAAGGCGATCGCTATCCCGAAAAGTTAGAGCAAATGACCGGTCGCTAAGCTGCAAGCAATACCACCCTTTGAATGGACTAATGCTTCGCCAAACTAGCCACTACAGTGGCTAGTTCAGCAGGTTCTACCGGTTTGGGGATGTGCATCTGAAAGCCAGAAGCGATCGCTTTCATGCGGTCTTCAGCTCTAGCATACGCCGTTAGAGCGATCGCCGGAATGTGTCCCCCTTGCTCTGCCGGAAGTTGACGGACTTTGCGAATTAAACTGTAGCCGTCTTCTAAAGGCATCCCAATATCACTCACCAAGACATCTGGCTTCAACTGAGAGACGGCAACCAATGCCTCGTGGGCATTGGCAAAGGCAAAGACTTTAGCCTCACACTGCTCCAGTGTTGCCACCAGTAGATCTCGCGAATCCGGCTCATCATCAACAATCACAATTCGTACCCCCTTGAGGGCTGGCAGGTTTTCGTAGGGCACGGCTAGATCGACCGTTCGAGGGGAGTGTTGAGGATGAGCCGCCTCGGCGACAACAGAGAGTCGTGGCAGCTTAACGGTAAAGGTGGCTCCCTTGTCTTCACCCGCACTATGAGCATATACGGTACCACCGTGCAGTTCCACTAAGTGTCGGACAATCGCCAGTCCCAACCCTAAACCACTATAGACTCGGGTACTAGAACTATCAGCTTGCCGAAACCGCTCAAACACATAAGGCACAAACTCCGGGTCGATTCCTTTACCCGTATCGGTGACGGTAATCTCAACCTGAGAGTTCACGGTTTCTAATCGTACCTGCACACATCCACCCTTGGGCGTAAACTTGATGGCATTTGAGACCAAATTCCAGATCACTTGCTGCAATCGGTCAGAGTCACCTGCCACAAGGCCGGAGGTTGGGTCAAGCACCGATTGGAGGCCAATCTCTTTGGCTTGGGCGGCGGGACGTACCGTTTCCATCACGGCTTCGATCACAGAAACCAATTGCACCGGACAGGTATTTAAACGCAGCTTGCCTTGAATAATTCGGGAGACATCCAGCAAATCCTCTACCAGTTGCGCTTGGGACTTAGCACTGCGCTC
The DNA here is from genome assembly GCA_036704025.1 of Stenomitos sp. Classification (GTDB taxonomy): domain Bacteria; phylum Cyanobacteriota; class Cyanobacteriia; order Cyanobacteriales; family Coleofasciculaceae; genus Allocoleopsis. The sequence continues at coordinate 10,905 of DATNQL010000919.1, read as the reverse complement.
AATCGTCTGTAACGCCCGCACCGTAGTCGCTTCATCAAACTTACGACTATTGAGTAAGCGGGTCCATCCTAGCATCGCATTCAGAGGCGATCGCAGTTCGTGGGAGAGGGTTGCCAAAAACTCATCCTTCAAGCGATTAGCCGCTTCAGCGGCAGCCCGTGCCTCCTGTTCACGGACGAGGAGCTGGTTGCGTTCCTCTTCCGCTCGCTTACGTTCCGTAACATCAGCCAGAATATAAACCGCACCCGTGAACACAATCTCTTGATCGAACACAGGGTCTACCGTAACCGAAAACCAGCGACTATCGCCCTGAACCTCATGACTCTCGCGTTGGCGAGTTTCCTGAACCAGAGTGAAGGGCGTTGGCTCAACAAAACCTAACCTTTTGGGCATGAGTTCTTGATGCAGGCAACCAATACACTCGTTCAAGGGTTGGTTTAACAGCTTACTGATGGCAGTATTACAGCGCACAATTCGGCCTTCCTGGTTGAGAAGACAAACCCCATCGTTCATGGCATCAAAGGTACTTTGCCACTCTCGCGCCAAGGAGAGTGCAGATTCCTCCGCTTGCCGAATGCGGAGTAAAGCTTTAATGGTGGCAATTAATTCAATCGGTTCTACAGGCTGCGCCAGGTAGGCATCTGCACCACTGTTTAACCCCTGTGCCTTGTCCCGACTTTCCACAAAACTGGCAGATAGATGGAGTACGGGAATAAAGGCCGTAGTCGGGTTGGCTTTGATGCGGCGGCAGACCTCAAATCCATCGATACCAGGTAGCCTCACGTCCAGAATAATTAAGTCGGGCTTCGCTTGATCGACTAATTGCAGGGCGGCTTCACCCGTAGCCGCTTCAATCACATTAAACCCTGCACGTCTTAACATGCGGTTGGTGGTGTAACGATTGGTTTCGTTATCGTCTACATGCAAGATTGTGATTAACTGCTGCTCAAACATACCCTCTCTCACAAGCCTTCAGTGCTATTCCCGCCTTTACTAGTGCTTCCCTAACCCGCGCGATCGCTATTTCCTGGGAGGCTGTTTCTTTAGAAAGAATCGCTACGGTGTTCTGTGCCAGATTCTTTTGCTCTTCTGTTTCCAGCGACTGTGAGGTATTAATAATGACCGGAATATCGTTAGTTTTACTGTCACTTTTGAGCAACGATAACACTTTGTCCCCGCTCATTTCTGGCAGGGAAAGATCGAGGATAATGCAATCAGGCTTTTCGGCTTGAGCTAAATCAATACCCTCGCGTCCATCGACGGCTTCACTAATATTAAGGCCAGTGTCACTTAAAAGTTGCTTCAACACATATTGGGATGCTGGATCATCATCAATGAGCAAGAGCTTTTGGGGTGTATTCCGCTTTATTAGCGTATTGATTTGGTTCAAAAGTGACCATCTATCCACAGGCTTAACTAAGAAGGCATTAGCGCCCAACGCCATAACTTGCTTTTCGTTATCAATCACCGTGACAACGAGAATCGGAATCTCTTGCATGGCTGGATTCTCTCTCAATTCCGCAATGAATCCCCAGGTGTTTTCCTCCTCCAGCAGAATATCTAACATAATCGCGGTGGGAGTGAACAAAGTCAGTGCCTGTTCGGCTTCATCCAGTGTCCGTGCTAGAAAGGGCTGATAAATGGAACCCTGGAAATACTTCTCGTAAGTGAAAAGGGTTTCAGCATTGTCCTCAACCACCAGTATGGGTAAGCGTTGGGGGTCTAGCTCCCAGGAGACGGACGGCAAAGCGGACTCTTGATGAGAACCAGGGTAGACCAGGGGGATGGAGGCAAAAAAGGTAGAGCCAACTCCCATGGTACTGGTCACCCAGACATTTCCTCCTAATAACTCCGCGAGTTTACGCGATAGGGGTAGCCCCAACCCTGTGCCTTTCACCTGCCGTTGCAGGGGAGAATCTACCTGAACAAATTCTTCAAAGATGCGCTCCCGATCTTCTGCGGCAATGCCAATGCCGGTGTCGGCGACCGAGAAGGTGATCGTATTGCCAACTCGTACAGCGGATACTCGCACCTCACCGATGGGTGTGAATTTGAGCGCATTAGAAATAAAGTTTCGGAGAATCTGGGCAACCTTGCCCTCGTCGGTGTAGAGGGTGAGGATATCACGAGGTTCTTCAAACACCAGAGCAATTGAGGAGTTGTGGGCGAGTAGAGGACGCAGCATTCCCCTCAGGGTTCCGAAGAGTTCGCTCACTTCAAAGTTGTCCGGCTGCACGACAATTTTTCCCGCCTCCACTTTTGCCAAGTCTAAAAGGTCATTCACTAAGTCTGAAAGTCCTTCAGCGGCTTTGCGGATAAACGTCACCTGCTTTTCTTGCTCGGATGTTAATTCACCATCCATCCGGTCTAACAACAGCCGAGATAGAGACATCACCGAGTTCAGTGGTGTGCGAAACTCATGGCTCATGTTTGAGAGGAAACGGGTTTTGAGTTCGTTGGCACGCTTTAAGGAATCGGCTTTTTCATCTAATTCGGCATACAGCGCTACGACACCCCGATTCGTATCTTCGAGTTCGCGGTTGAGCTGAGTTAAGGCTTCCTCTCGCTTTTGCAGTTCTGCTAAAGCACGTAGTAGTTCTTGATTTTGCTGTTGGATTTCTTCCAACGGATTACTGGGCGATCGCTGAACCAACTCATCCGCTATCTGTGCCAAGCGAGGCCCATTCACCACCGGAGCACGCTTCGGCAAGGGTTTTCCCATCTGCACCGTGGTTCCGTGACTGGGCGAAGATTCAATCTCGAAACGATCCATCAGTCGTTTAGAGCCAATAATCCCTAACCCCAGTCCGGTTGCCGATGTGTACCGTCCCTCTAAAATCGAGTTCAGATTGGCAATGCCCGCTCCCTTGTCACGAATGCAGATTAGAAGGCTTTGAGGCGATTCACCTTCTACCCGAAACTCAACTCTTCCTCCCTTGGCATATTGAAAGGCATTACGAGCGATTTCCGAAACAGCCGTAGCAATGCGTGTCTGATCCTGAGCGTCAAAACCCAATAGTTCAGCAATCTGGCGTGCTCGCTGACGGGTCATAACGACATCTTGTTCAAAGCGTATTTCTAGGCTGAGGATTGTTGCACTGATTGCCATTTTAGATTTTAGATTTTAGATTTTGGATTTTGGATGGGGCATCTTCCCCATCCCCTCATCCCCTCATCCCCCTATCCTCTCTTGCGGACAACCAAAACGGTGACATCATCACGACCTCGATTGAAATCTCGGTACAAAACACCTGCAATCAGGCTGGGATGTTTAGCGACTAAGCCAGGATAACGATCTAAGCGCCACTGCGTCGCTAATCCATCAGAATGCATCACCAAAAGCCCGTCTTTAGGCCATGGATAGACAAATTCCTGAATTTTGCGAACTTCATGCCCCACTGTTCCGTTATAGGAAACCAGGCTGTTGGTTTTTTCCTGAGCCAGAATCGTACCAGAAATGTTTCCGACCCCAGCAAAACGCACGGTAAGCTGTTCAAAATCAACTTCTGCGATCGCTAAAGCCGCCCCGCGTGTACTCCTCAACGCCGCGTGTGCTGCCTCAACAATTTCTTTGGGGCTTTTACCCAAATTCGCTCGGAAGATTCTCACCGCTTCATGGGATGCCTGGGCGGCTTGTGGGCCGTGACCCAATCCATCCGCGACTAGCAGCAAGGTGCGACCGGAATTTTGGGCGGTAGCCCAAGCATCTCCCGAAATCTCCTCACCCATTTTGGGCAAGCACACCACGCCACTTTCTACATGACTTTCGAGTGACTTTATGGGTAGGGATTTGGCCCAGAGTTGAGCCAAACAGGCACTTCCCAGCTTGGGAACCGAATAAATATCAAATAAGGCCGACAGACGAGTCATGGCTCCCAAACCGGTTCCCGGAGTGCCTGCCGTAGAAAAGCCATCTCGGAGGCACTGGTTGACATTGCTGATTCCTGGCCCTTTGTCTAGAGCTAAGATTTCAATGCCTTCAATCTCGTTCCGGGTCAAAGGTTGTATTACCAATTCGCCGTCTCTCGCGTGCCGAACCAGGTTGTTTGCGGCTTCAGTCACCACAAGCCCGACTTTTCCTCGCTCCGTCTCGTTAAATCCCAGACGACTCGCCAGAGCGAGCGCAATCCGTCGTGCTTCCCCTGCCTGACTAGACTCTACAATCGGTAAAGCAACAGCTTCTATCATGAGTTAAGTTACTTCCACTTAATAATAGTGACGCAAGTGCCTTTTCCAACCTCGGATACAATATTGAATTCGTTGACCAACCGCTTTGTACCGCTTAGCCCTAGACCGAGTCCACTGCCAGTGGTGAAGCCGTCTTTGAGTGCCAAATCAATGTCTGAAATACCTGGCCCCTTGTCTTCAAAGCTTAGCCGCAAGCCTCGACGGATTCCTTCCTGTAGTGCTTCCAGCTTTACTATACCGCCACCCCCATAATCGAGGGTGTTGCGTGCCAACTCACTGGCGGCTGTGACAATCTTGGTCTGGTCTACCAGACTAAAACGTAGTTCTACAGCCCACTGACGAACGGATTGTCGGACTAAGACAACGTCGGCGGAGGACTGGATGCTCATCGTTTCAGAACTCACTATGTCCATCCGTGTTCTCTCTAGCAGAAGCTGCCGATGAGGCACGCAGGCGAGCCATTCCTTTCTCAACATTTAAGGCGGTGCGAATACCGGTCAGGGAAAGTCCCAACTCGACGAGAGTGATGGCGACGGCGGGTTGCATTCCGACTACAACGGTCTCGGCATCCAGTACTCGCGACATCTTGGCAATGTTCCCTAAGATCCGCCCAATGAAGGAATCAACAATTTCTAAGGCGGAGATATCAATCAGCACACCACGAGCACTGATTTGGACAATCCGGTTAGTCAGGTCGTCCTGCAAGGTCATGGCGAGGCGGTCATGCATATCAACTTGTATCGTCACTAACAGGAATTCACCCATTTGCAGGATGGGGATACGTTCCATAGAAAATCTCCTGGCTCTATACCATACCGCGATGGGTGCGACTAATCGACGCCCCAGTTCGCTTGAGAGCTAACGCAAAGGCATCAGCCAGCGACGCCTTCGTCACCATATCCGCCAGGTCTACGCCTAGATAAACGATGGTTTGGGCAATCTGAGGACGAATCCCACTCAAAATGCAATCAGCCCCCATCAGGCGAGCGGCTGTGACTGTCTTGAGTAAGTGCTGAGCCGTTAGAGTATCGACGGTGGGCACACCTGTAATGTCGATAATGGCGACTTCTGAACCCGTCTCGACAATTTTTTGCAACAGAGACTCCATTACCACTTGGGTGCGGGCGCTATCCAGGGTACCAATAATCGGTAGGGCTAAAATGCCATCCCACAGTTTGACGACCGGCGTTGACAGCTCCATCAGCTCCTCTTGTTGGCGCATAATCACTTCTTCGCGGGTTTTTTGATAGATCTCTGTCGTCCAGAGTCCTAGCTCGTCGAGCAGGTTACTGGCTAGCAAAATTTCCTCGATCAGGGTGGCAGCATCCTGCGCGAGTTCGGAGCGGAGGCGGGTGAATAGGGGCTGCTTAAACGAGAACACAAAGGTTGCTGTTTCCGAGGGCGTAAAGCCTTTTTGGGAGCGAGTTCGGGAAACACTCGCCAACATTTCTCGCACTCCCTGCCACTCGGGTACTTGTGTATTGCTCAAGTTGCCCTGCTGTACAGCATTTTTGAACAGCTCTAGAAACTCTTTGCACTCCTCTCGCAACTCCGTCTCTTTGAGCAAACCTGGGCGGGTACCTTCGGTTATTTGCTGTTGCAGCCAGTCCTCCAGCAGTTGGACTTGATAATTTTTGAGAATCTCTGGAATTTTACTGTTGCCGCTCAAGATCATCTAACGGCTCCTTCTCTTAGCCGGAATTTTAGGGCGTCATGGTACAGGTCAATCATTCTAAGCTTTTGGATGTACTCGATTAAATGGTGGCGTTGAACACTGAAGTGCCCTGTCAAGATCCTGAGCAGATTTTAAGCTTCTCAAGACGATGAGGTTGCCAGGTTGCCGCCTATTGGAGAGAGTCCATTCAAGGCTAATTGACTTATTTATTATAGATATAAAGTGAGACAAAATTTACCCACTGCGTTATAACGAAATCACCGTTCTATTTTTTTTAGAGTTTTGCATACTTGAATGAGGGCCGTTTTAGAAGCTAACCAAACTTATTACTACTTCCCTAAAGACTCATTTTTTTAACTTCTTTATGACATTCTTCGGTCATCTTCCATTAAATAATTATTATATTTTTAATGATATTGAGAGGGACTCCGCTACTAATCAACTCTATCTTCAGTAATAGAGATTATAAGGAATTGACCATCAAAGTATCTTGAGGAATGACGGTAGGCTTAATCGTAATCCATTGACCTGTTTGGGGATCTCGATAAAGAGGTGCTTCCACCAGAATTTCCTCAATCGGTTCAGGTGAGTGGAGTGTTAGCCATCGACCCGTTTGGGGGTCTCGATAGGTCGTGAAAGGTTGTTGTCGGGGTTGTTTCCAAAGTGCCATAAAATTATCTCCTCAGCTTTGAATGACTTGTCCTGATAAAAATATCTTAGTTGGCTCAAAAATAGGATTTCGTGATTGGTCGCTCTATAATTCAGTGAATAGGGTCACTGGAAACAGCGATCACTGACGCTCAAAAGTAAGATGTAAATTACAATTTAGACGTGATATTTTAGCTCATTCGTTGTGATGGAGATCGCAGGACAATTTGAAATCTGTCACACCGATCAGTTGCATTCTCAAATTGCTAAGCAGTGATTAGACAACGCTTATTATGGATTTTTTCCTTACTGTTTTGCCTCGTTCTCGTTTTAGTTGTGAGTATTCGTAATCCAGCAGCGGGTTCAGACCGCACGGAAATTCTCTGGGATACTTGGGGTGTTCCTCATATCTATGGCAAAAGCGAGGGAGAACTCTTCCACGCCTTTGGCTGGGCGCAGATGCACAGTCATGGTGACTTGATTTTGCGATTGTACGCTCAAGCCAGAGGACGGGCGGCTGAGTATTGGGGTGAAACTTACCTAGATTCAGACAAATATGTCAGAACCATGGGCATTCCGGAACGAGCCAAGGAATGGTATCAGGCACAGCATCCAACGATGCGCGGCTACCTGGATGCGTTTGCAGGGGGCATGAATGCTTATGCCCAAGAACATCCCGACCAAATTAACAATGATCTCAAGTCAGTGTTACCCGTAGATGGGGTGGATGTGCTGGCTCATGTTCAGCGGGTGATTCATTTTAACTTTCTGATTAACCCGCAGAGTGTGGAGGCGCTGAGTTCTCGCCCCAGTCCGGCGGGTTCTAATGCTTGGGCGATTGCACCCTCTAAATCAGCGAGTGGTAACGCTATGCTACTGGCTAACCCTCACTTACCATGGTCAGATTTTTATCTGTGGTATGAGGCGCAGCTTACCGCACCCGGAATGGATGCTTACGGGGTTACCTTGGTGGGAATGCCAATCCTGGCGATCGCGTTTAATGAGTCTCTGGGTTGGACGGTGACAGTGAACACCCATGATGGCTGGGATGCTTACGCACTGACACTAGCCGATCAGGGGTATCGTTGGGATGGCAAGGTTCGTCCGTTTGAAACCGAAACCCAAACCCTGAAAGTCAAACAGGCAAACGGTACGCTACGGGAAGAACCGTTCGTGGTGAGGCGATCGCTTCATGGTCCCATTGTCGCCCAACAGGATGGGAAAGCCGTTGCCGTGCGCGTGGTGGGATTAGACCAACCGAATATGATGGAACAATTGTGGGGCATGGCACGGGCAAGCCAGTTGAGCGAGTTTGAGGCAGCATTAGAGCGCTTGCAGTTGCCGATGTTCAACATCCTCTACGCCGACCATCAGGGTCATATTTTATATGTATTCAACGGTCAGGTGCCCATACACCCAAAAGGAAATTGGAACGACTGGCAGGGTGTTGTACCCGGAGATACCTCAGCGACACTGTGGACGAAAACCCACCCCTATCAAGACTTACCTCGTGTCCTCGACCCTCCTTCTGGCTGGTTACAGAATGCCAACGATCCACCCTGGACAGTCACCTTTCCCCCAGTACTCAATGCTAATGATTATCCCTCGGATATGGCACCCCGTTTCATGCATTGGCGGGCGCAGCGTTCAGCCAAGCTGCTGATGGAGAAAGAAAAAATCAGCTTTGAGCAGATGATTGCAGATAAGTTTTCATCCCGCCTGGAATTAGCGGATCGAGTTCTGGATGACTTAATTCGGGCGGCGCGTCAGTCGGGTAGCGAATTAGCGAATCAGGCGGCTGATGTTTTACAAGCTTGGGATCGCAACGCGGATGCAGAGAGTCGGGGAACCGCACTCTTCGCCGCTTGGGCACGCACCATGCCTGCTCAAAACCGATACGCCAATCCCTGGAACGAAAACGCTCCCCTCACCGCACCGAACGGTTTGGCTGACCCTGAAGCTGCCGTTAAGGTGCTGGAGACCGCCGCCACCACGGTAAAATTACTCTACGGGGCGCTGGATGTGCCATGGGGTCAGGTAGCTCGGCTACGGTATGGCAAGGTAGATTTACCCGCGAGTGGTGGCCCAGGTATGTTTGGCATTTTTCGGGTGATCGATGTAATCCCTTCTTCAGCGGATGGACGCTTCCAATCCTTTGCGGGTGATACTTATATTGCCGCCATTGAGTTTGCTAATCCCATTCGGGCAAAAGTCTTGAATACTTACGGGAATGCGACTCAGCCGAATTCGCCGCACGTTGGCGATCAACTGGCTTTGTATGCCCGGAAGGAAATGCGACCCGTTTGGCGTACCCGCCAGGAAATAGAGGAGCATTTGGAGTCACGTCAAGTTTTTTAATCCGTCCTCGTAGGAGGTGCGGCGGCGGATTTGGTTGATATCGCCGTGATTTCCAACATGGTGTTGGCGAATTCGGATCAATGCTGTAGGGGCACCCCTTGTGGGTGCCCTGATTGTAGGTGCCCTAACTCTCGGTATCGGTAGGGCAGGTACAAGACCTGCCCCTACAGGGTGCCCTAACTCTCGGTATTGGTAGGGCAGGCACAAGACCTGCCCCTACAGGGTGCCCTCAATCTCAGTCCACATCTGGGGATTTTGGGTAAGCAACCGCTGAAGAATTAGCGGGATTATCGCCTTGCACCAGAAAGAATGAATAAAGCCGCCAAAATCATTACCTGTGCCGCAGGAAATCAGGGATTCAGGTGTGATTTAATTCTATTAGGAGAGACAAATCATGACGATTAATTTTAACCCCAATCTTCTTCCTAACGATGCTCCCAGCGATGAACTGATTGCTGAAAAATTAGGAGCCTTATTGCTGGGCGACCCCGATGCGTTTCAGGAAGAAGCCAAGCTGCCAATCAGTAGAGGATGGGATGCAGCCACCTTTAACTTAATTTTTGATGATGATGAGGAAGAAGAAGAGGAAATAGAAGTGGAAGCGGCTTGACTCCACCCCCAGAGGGTGGCTTGTTTCTAGTCAAAGCCTTATCTTTCGGGATAATGGGTTGATACTGAGGATAGATACCATCCCCATCGACCTAAACGGTGGGGGAGTTGATGTCGTCTCTATTGGAGAATCGTTATGTCGAAAGAAAAAAAGAGCAACAAAGAAACTAAAAAGCCCAAAAAGGAATCTGATGGGAGTAAGAAACAAAAGAAAGACCCCAAAAGATATGATGGGTAGTAACACGTTGAGCTAGATAAAAGTACACCCTTTCATAAAAAGCAGGTAGCGCAGAAGAAGGGTGATTAGCTGTCATCCAGTGCCTAAGGGGCGATCGCATAGCTGGGAACCAAAGCGATCGCCTTCTCCAGTTCGGTAGGATGAGCATAGGTTTACCCCAACGGCGGCTGCTATGGTTAAAACACCCTCTCAGCATTGGACAATTCTGCCCTTAGAAAATGGCGATTAATCGGGAAATTTAGGCAACTTAACGATAAAGCTTGTCCCCTTGCCTTCTTCACTTTCAACTTCAATCGTCCCTTGATGCGCCTCAATAATACTCTTTGTTAAAAATAATCCTAATCCCCATCCCGTTTGCTCCTCCGCAGAGCTGGTTCGACGAAATTGTTGAAATAGGATCGATTGAGCATCTGAGGCAATGGGATTACCTTCATTATGGATGGTCAGGCTGATCTGCGTTTCAGTTTGCTGGAGTGTCAGTGTAATCGGTGTGCGAGGAGTACCATATTTCACAGCGTTAATGGCTAAGTTTTCAATCACCCGTCGTATTTCTTTACGGCTGGAATAGCTCCTGAGTTCAGAATCAGAGACGACAAAAAACCGTTCTCCATAAGCGAATCTCAAATCCTCGGCTACCTCCTGAACTAGCATCTGTAAATCGCATTCTTCAAATTCAATCTTTAAGCTCTCCCCTGCCCGCAGCCGACTTGCATCGAGCAGATTTTGAATCATCGAATCTAGCCGATTGACCGCACTTATCATCCTCGCTGCTACATCAACGTGGGTGTCTCCTCGTTCCAGCCGACGCAGAGTCAGTTGAGCCCCCATTTTTAGGACATTGATGGGACTTCTGAGATCGTGAGTAAGCGTCACCATAAATAGCTCTTGAATATCTCGCAGCGTTTGGGAGAATTGAGTGGCAGCGTCGTTAACGGCTTGCTCAATGGAGTCGATAATAATGTCTCGTTCCCTCACGCCTAAAGGCGCTTCTTCCTCTAAAACTTGAAAGATGACTTGACGGAGGATGTGGTATTCGAGAATGAGTTGGTTCATGGAGTAGTCAGCATAGCCCGCCCGTTCATGCCCATGCTGCTTACCAATCCGAGTGCTTTCTACTTCGTCGGACGCAATTCGGGCAGATGTCCTGACAATCCTGTTTGAGAGTTCATCTACCAGTTGATTTAAGTAC
>DATNQL010000918.1:0-21732 GCA_036704025.1 Stenomitos sp. | reverse complement strand
GATGCTTATGCATTTATGCAAATGTTCGATCGCCTCTCTCTCATCCTTTGCCAACGCCACTTGCCTGTCGGCGAGCGGGCACTCGAAATTGCTAAAGGACCCGATGGCAAGCGCTACGATGTGGTACAGATGAACGATGGTAAGGTAACTGTGAAGCCCTGGCCTTTTGAACCGGAACCCTTTACCGTCAATATTGAGGCTATTTCCTTAGAGCAAGTGACGTTCAAAGATAATGCAGAACTCACCCAGGCGCTTCAGAAATCACCGATTAAGGTGTTGGAATGGACGTTTGTCCAAACTTAACGGCTCAATTCATCCAAAAGCTGGTGACAAGATTTGAACTTGCGACCGGCGGTTTACAAAACCGCTGCTCTACCCCTGAGCTACACCAGCATTTTAAGTCAGCCTAATCAATTAGGCAGGCTTATCATGACTATGTCTAACGCTTTGCTATCGTAGCAAATTTTGGGAAAATTACCAAGCCCAAAAGCCCAAAAAGAATCCGAGCGTGGGGTTGGGTTGGCGGGAAAGTCTGCTCGAACACCAGTCATATCATGTCCGGTTAAACACCCATCGTTATGATTGATACAAAATCCGCCTTGATAAGCTATCACGCTTTTAAATGGCTTGTTAAGACGGACACGGGGACGCGGGGACGCAAAGAGGTTTTGATGATGGGTTATTAGACGGACATGATGTCAGGTGGGCAATGCCCACTTGGCTCCAATCTGTAGTGTTGAACCAGTAAATTTGCGTAAGTTCCATATCAAATGGGATGATTCTTGGGTAGAACATCCCAGAACCGATCCAGTCGCTCTATTTTTCGAGCGCTGACTACAGACAAATTTTTGGATCTGCGCTAATATTCTGTATTGTCAGTATTTTAAAATACGGTATTCCTAGAGATTAACCGTACTTTATTCAGGAATCAGGATAATGACACTGTGGCAACGGCTGCTCCGGCTAACGATACGACCCCCGTTGAGGCGAAAACTGATCCATTGGCGACGACCGGGCTTCCTGAAAAGATTTGTACTCCTCTGTTTGGTTGGAATGATTCTGAGTGGAGCGATTGCCTCCTGCTCTGCGAGTAACGCCAACAACAGTAACGTCGAGTTAACCGTTGTTTCCTTCTCTGTCACGAGAGCTGCTTACGAAAATATTATTCCCCAATTCATCAAAAAGTGGAAACAGGAAAAGAACCAGAACGTTACCTTTGTTCGGAGTTATGGCAGTTCTGGCACTCAAACCCGTTATGTCATTGATCGATTGGGAGCGGATATTGTTCACCTCTCCCTAGCACTTGACACCAAAAAAATCGAGCAAGTCGGACTCATCGAACCGGGTTGGGAACAAGAATTTCCTAACAATGGGATTGTGACGCGATCGGTAGGAGCAATTATTACCCGCCCAGGCAATCCAAAAGGCATCAAAAATTGGGCGGATTTGGCACAAAAGAACGTCAATGTGATTACCGCTAATCCTAAAACCTCTGGTGGTGCCCGCTGGAATTTTCTCGCTTTGTGGGGTTCCGTGGTCAAAAATGGAGGAGATGAGAGTCAAGCACTGGAATTAACAAGTCAAGTCTACAAAAATGCTCCTGTACTAACCAGAGATGCTCGTGAAGCCAGCGATGTCTTCTTCAAGCAAGGTCAAGGTGATACCTTAATTAACTACGAAAATGAAGTCATTCTAGCTGCACAAAAGGGTTTAAAACTTCCTTATATCGTACCCGATGTTAACATCTCCATCGACAATCCTATAGCGATTGTGGATAAAAATGTTGATAAACATGGGAATCGAGAAGTAGCGGAAGCCTTCGTTCAATACCTCTATACACCAGAAGCTCAACGAGAATTTGCTAAAGTTGGATTTCGACCCGTAGACTCCACTATCGCTCAAGAATTTATCAAACAATATCCCCCCGTCAAAACCTTATTTACCATTCAAGATTTAGGCGGTTGGGACAAAGCCCAAAAGCAATTCTTTAAAGATGGTGCCGTCTTTGACAAAATTCAGTCTAGCCTCAAGTCGGGCTAATGCCATTCTAGTTAACCCTCAAGCTAGAAACACAGGTGAAAACTCAGCCTCTCTTCTCTCTTTTCTGTGTTCTCTATGCCTGGAGTGGTTCGTTAAAAATACACTAACGAGACACCTCATAGAACCTCTAAAGATTAATCCATTTCTACCTACCCCATACCCTGCACATTTTGTCTTATGAGTGTATCTGCTCCATCTCAGCGAACTCCTGCGTGGAAGAGTCCAATTCATCATCTCACTCGGTTTTCTTGGCCTTGGGGAATCACCATCGGGTATCTCACGATCATGTTACTTCTACCCGTGTCTGCCCTAATTTTAAAGGCGAGTACAGAAAAGCCGATTAACTTTTGGCGAATTGCCACTGAACCCATCGCTCTTGCAACCTATGAAGTCACCTTTGTCACAGCCTTAATTGCGGCACTGATCAATGCTGTTTTAGGACTTTTAGTCGCTTGGGTTTTAGTTCGATACGATTTTCCTTTTCGGCGATTAGTGGATGGTTTTATCGATTTACCCTTTGCTCTACCCACTTCTGTAGCCGGTTTGACTCTGGCAACGGTTTACAGCGAAAATGGCTGGATCGGTTCCCTACTGGCTCCTTTCGGGATTAAAGTTGCCTTCACTCGCTTAGGCGTTGGTGTAGCGATGCTGTTTATTTCCTTGCCTTTCGTGGTGCGGACGTTACAACCCGTATTGCAGGAAATGGAAAAAGATATTGAACAAGCTGCTTGGTCTTTAGGGGCTTCCCAATGGCAAACCTTTTGGCGAGTGGTTTTGCCCCCTTTAATGCCCGCCATTTTAACGGGTGTCGCCCTTGGTTTTTCTCGTGCTGTCGGTGAATACGGCTCAATTGTGATTGTTTCTGCCAATATTCCCTTTAAAGACTTAATCGCAGCGGTACTAATTTTCCAACGGTTGGAGCAATACGACTATAGTGGAGCAACGGTCATTGGCACGGTTTTGTTAGCCATTTCACTGTTAATCCTGTTAGCCATTAACCTGATTCAAGCTTGGGGACGACGTTATGAACTCTGATCTAATTGAGCCATCTTTCAACCCCAGTTCACCAGAGTCTCGCTCATCTTTACCCCCGAAGGAACGTCGCTGGGTGAAGCCAACTTTAATCGGGGTGGCATTGGTCTATTTATCGTTAATTTTGTTTATCCCCATCCTCAATATTTTCATCCAAGCGTTTAAGGATGGATTGGGTGCTTTTTTGCATAATCTAACGGAACCAGATTTTGTTTCTGCCGTAATGCTCACCCTCCTCGTTGCCCTCATTGTTGTACCCATCAATACCTTATTTGGGCTGTGTGCGGCTTGGGTGCTTGCCAGGAATCAATTTCCGGGTCGTACCTTTCTTATTAGCTTGATTGATCTCCCTTTTGCTGTCTCCCCAATTATCGCAGGTCTGATGATTGTGCTGCTTTATGGACGCAATGGGTGGTTTGGGCCAGTCTTAGAAGCGACCAACGTAGAAATTATTTTTTCTCTGCCGGCTATCGTCCTAGCGAGTGCTTTTATTACCCTACCCTTTGTCGCCCGCGAAGTGATTCCTGTTTTAGAAGAAGTGGGTACTGAACAGGAAGAAGCTGCCAGAATTTTAGGAGCGAACAATTGGCAAATCTTCTGGCGCGTTACCCTTCCCAATATTCGATGGGGTCTACTGTATGGCGTTCTCTTAACGAATGCGCGAGTCATGGGAGAGATTGGTGCCGTCGCGGTTGTCTCTGGCAACTTGATTGGCAAAACTCAAACCCTACCGCTATTTGTCGAAGAAGCCTATAAACAGTATGAAACTCAGGCGGCTTTTTCTGCGGCTGTTCTGCTAGGCTGTCTAGCTTTCATCACCCTGATCCTCAAAGAAGTTTTAGAACGTAAAACCAAGATTAAAGACGTTGAAGTTGAATAGGAGTCAATTCATGAATACTTATAGCACCAATGGCTTTCAAGATAATTCTCTCCAACCCATTGAATTAACCAGTGATAGTGATATTTTGGGCGCGGATAGACCGACTCAAACTCGTATCCGCCTTCGCATTCCTAAACAATACAATCAGGAACCCATTATTTCACGCCTTGTTTCTCATCACGGCGTTACAGTGAATATCGCGGCGGCTCTATTGGGGCCAAATGGACGAGATGATGGCTGGTTTGACTTAGAATTGCGAGGCACCAGTCGGCAAATCCAGAGTGCTTTGATTTACTTGGATGAACTGGATTTAGAGATTTGGAGCGAATCTAACCGGGAGGAAGATGGCTGGTAAGTTAAAGGGTATAGTTAACTTTGGTGAAGGACTAGCATAGCCTTTCCTGGTTGTAGAAACGGCTACTACCGTTAGCGAAGGCACCTTTGTGCGGGGGAGATGAATTGCTTCCCCATTTTTGATGTGGTGCATCCTGAACGAGAACATCAAGGGTAGGACTTATTCAGCAAGCCCTATTTAGGGGGGTTATGGTGCGTTACGCTACGCTAACACACCTTCTTTAAAGAGCATTTCCATAAAACTTAAAATAAATTCATGTAGTATTTTTAAGATATTCAAACAAATATAAAAAACAGTAGAAATTCCCATTTCATCTCCATAAAATGTATCGACATATAAGGCAAAAATTGTTTGTCTTACTTCATAAATAAAGTTTCCTCGTAATCATTCAAACCATGACAACTACCTTACAGCGTCGCGAAAGCGGCAATCTGTGGGATCGCTTTTGCGCGTGGGTCACCTCTACTAATAACCGCATTTATGTGGGTTGGTTCGGTGTCCTAATGATCCCCACCCTGTTAACGGCAACCACCTGCTTCATCATCGCCTTCATCGCTGCCCCCCCTGTGGACATCGATGGTATCCGTGAGCCGGTTGCAGGTTCTCTGCTGTTTGGCAACAACATCATCTCTGGTGCAGTTGTGCCTTCTTCTAACGCCATTGGCTTGCACTTTTACCCCATTTGGGAAGCGGCTTCTCTGGATGAGTGGCTCTACAACGGTGGCCCTTACCAGCTCGTTTGTTTCCACTTCCTGATTGGAATCTTCTGCTACATGGGTCGTCAGTGGGAACTGTCCTACCGTCTCGGTATGCGTCCTTGGATCTGTGTCGCTTATAGCGCTCCAGTTTCCGCCGCTACGGCTGTGTTCCTGATTTACCCCATCGGTCAAGGTTCTTTCTCCGATGGTATGCCTCTGGGCATCTCTGGAACCTTCAACTTCATGTTCGTGTTCCAAGCTGAACACAACATTCTGATGCACCCCTTCCACATGTTAGGTGTGGCTGGTGTATTCGGGGGTTCCTTGTTCAGCGCGATGCACGGTTCTTTGGTTACCTCTTCTCTGGTGCGTGAAACCACCGAAACCGAATCTCAAAACTACGGTTACAAGTTCGGTCAAGAAGAAGAAACCTACAACATCGTTGCAGCTCACGGCTACTTCGGTCGTCTCATCTTCCAATACGCTTCCTTCAACAACAGCCGTTCTCTGCACTTCTTCTTAGGTGCTTGGCCGGTCGTTGGCATCTGGTTTACCGCGCTGGGTATCAGCACCATGGCGTTCAACTTGAACGGATTCAACTTCAACCAGTCCGTTCTCGATTCCCAAGGTCGTGTTGTCAACACATGGGCGGATGTCCTCAACCGCGCTAACTTAGGCTTTGAAGTAATGCACGAGCGCAATGCTCACAACTTCCCTCTGGACTTAGCTTCTGGTGAGGCTACTCCTGTTGCTCTAGTGGCACCACAAATCAACGGCTAAGAATTAGCTTCTAGCTGAATCAAAAGTGCTCTCTGAAAAGGGGGCGCTTTTTTGTTGTGTGGATTTTTTCAATAAATAAGCTGATGTGCCGCTAAATTGCCATAAGGGGTGTGGGGTGTAGGGTGTGGAAATAGGCTTTCTTACATGCGTCACAGCTAGATTTAGGGCACCCACGAGGGGTGCCCCTACATAAAACTCAACGGTTTAGTAATGACGATTCTGTTCTGGAAATCCCTATTGGCACTGTGTAGATAATAATTTATAGATAACAAACAAAAGCCAGTGACTATTCAAACTCAGCGCACCAGTCGCTTTATCGACCCCTGGCCTTATGTGGCTCTGGGGGCAGCGCTACTGGTGTTTTTAGCCTTGCTCAGTGCCGGCTCATTGCAGAGAACACTGCTATCTACAACAGTCAATGCCAGCGAAGACGAACCGGTTCAATTAGCACCACTCACTATCCGGCGGCAAATGATTGGTGCGCTGCGCGTTGAAGTCAAAGCATTGCTGCCAACAAATACATGGGTAACCTACGAAATTCAGCTACTCGATCGCCAAGGAAAGCCCTTTGCCTCTGCCATGAAACAAGCCTGGAACGAATCCGGTACTTGGTATGAAGATGGGGAATCTGGGAGTTGGCAAGAAGAAGACGTGTTAGGAGGACTCGATGTCCGTGCCAAGCAGAATGAAACGGTCACGATCGCGATTGCCGTTTTGGAGTATGGCAATACATCGGGGCAGGAACTCGACCAATCCGTGCCGTTTGAAGTACTCGTGCAAAATGGTGTTGTAGACACACGCTATCTGTGGGCCGGTTTGGTGGGGACTTCATCTCTAGCTCTTGTCGCCTTATTCGCCACTCCCCTCACGGGGAAAAAAGCGATCGCCAAAAGCATCAAAGATAGCGACCCCAGCGATCGCGCTACAGTTGGTGGAGCGGGTCGCTTAGTACGCGTCAAGGTCGATGTCGCCTCAGACGAAACCTCCCCACCCCAACTAGAGGTTCGCCTCTGGCTGAATGACCCCTATGGTGAACAAATTTATAATCGCTCCTTTCCTCTGCCTCTCAGCTTTAAAAAAGAAGAAGGCAAAATAAAAGGAGCCACGGGTCGTTTACAGACATTCTTCATTTTAGAACCCCGCAGTTCCTACGGTTTTCATGTGGAAGTCTTACCCGATAGACCCGTTGATCGCACAACGCTCACCGTCCGTGATGGTGCCCGTACTCTGCAAAGCGTCGAGGTTGTGAAGATTGACTCATCCATGAGTCCAGCATCCGGTTCGCCCCAGGATAGTCCCCCGACCTGAAAACACACAATCTCACTGTTGCTTAATACCGCTCAATACTTCTCGGTGATTCATGTTCAATCTCGAAAGATCCCCCTTAATCCCCCTTTTTAAGGGGGAAATCGGATATTGTTCTCAAAATACAAATTCCTGCCATGTTAACTAAGATTTTGACAGCCGCCGCGATCATCATCGCCCTATTCACCATTACCGCCGGTTACAGTCAACGTTCAGCCCTCACCCTACGAGAAGAAAGACAGAGCCACTACTGGCCCCGGCATCGCACCTACATCTCTGGTTATTACTACGGAGGCGTTTGGGACCCTCTGCCTAATCGTTCAGCTTATGGTAGCTTTCGCGGGGGCGGTCCGAGTACCGGAAAATAGAGATGGAAGATGCAATTCCACCAAACAGCCCAGAAGTCGAGTCATCTCCAACTCCTCCACGGCATCCCTCTCTCCGTCGTGATCAACGTTGGCTACTCCTGGCTGCGGCGGCTGTTTCCTCTAGCTGTGGACTGGCGGTAGAACTCCTCCTGGGAACCCTCGCCAGCTACTTGGTTGGGAATCAAGCTTTAGCCTATGGTGTCTCGGTTGGCGTCTTCTTAGCCGCCATGGGTATCGGTTCTTACCTAAGTCGGTTCATTGCCATAGATCGCAGTTCCCAGTCTCTACAACGCCAACTCCTGTTAGCCTTTGTCAAAATTGAACTGCTGATTGCCCCCCTCACGGCTGTTTTGCCCTTAGGACTGTTTGCTCTGTTTGTCAGTAATGGTTCGATATGGCTGGGTTTATTCTTCGTCACGATTGTGCTGGGAATCCTCGCCGGACTAGAGGTGCCCCTACTGACGCGGATGCTGGAACTAGAGGAAGGGGTGCGTGAGGCTTTAGCGGGTGTTTTAGCCCTGGATTATGTCGGTGCCCTGTTGGGTTCCCTCGCCTTTCCTGTGCTGTTGTTACCGCTCATTGGGATGTTTCCCACGGCCTTTGTTTTGGGCGCTTTACCGGCTTTTATGGTCTTTGCGATCGGGTCGCGATTTCCCAAACTGCGTTTCTGGGGACGCATCGGGTTATTGACGGGTGTTCTGTTGTGTGCATTAGCCCCCCTATCCCTACCCCTCAGCAATGCGTTGGAAAACACTCTTTATAACGCCCCCGTGATCACCCGCATTCAATCGCCCTATCAACGTATCGTTTTGACACGACAGGCCAACGATGTGCGCCTCTTCCTCAACGGTGATTTGCAATTCTCTACCTTCGATGAATACCGCTACCATGAAGCCTTAGTGCATCCCGCTATGAGTGCCAGTACAGGGAAGCGCCGGGTTTTGGTACTCGGTGCTGGGGATGGGATGGCATTGCGGGAAGTGCTGAAGTGGCCTGAGGTAGAACGGGTGGTACTGATTGATTTAGACGCCGCCGTCGTGAACTTGGCACGCCATCATCCTCAGTTGGTACAGGTGAATGCCAAGGCGTTTGCTGACCCTCGTGTGGAGGTAGTATTTGCCGATGCGTTTGTCAGTGCACCCGCCCTGAACGAAACCTTTGATGTGATTATTGCGGATTTTCCCGACCCCGATCAAGATATTCTTGCCAAGCTTTATGCAGAAGGGTTTTACCGCCGTTTGTTGTCCCGACTGGCAGACACAGGCGTTTTAGTGACTCAGGCTTCTAGCCCCTTTTTTGCACCCAAGGTCTTGAGTTGTATTGCGGCAACCTTGGCAGATGTGGGACTATCCGTACATCCTTATGTCGTGGATGTCCCTAGTTTTGGCCCTTGGGGTTTTGTCTTGGCGTCGAGGAAGCCGATTCAAGCGGACAGCCTAAAATTATCAGTGCCGACTCGTTTTCTGACTCAACCTATGCTGTACACTTTGTTTCAGCTACCGGGAGATGTCAAGTTAGGGAATGTTGAGGTGAATCGCCTCTCGCACCCCGTGATTGTACGCTACCAGTCTGACCCTCGCTGGGCGGCTTACTAAACATGCTATTGGTTTGGATTGGAATCATTGCCATTGTCAGTGCTGGAATTGTCCTGTTGGTACTTCAGCAACGGGGTACCCTACCCGGCACTGACGGAAGTCGGCATCTACCCTCTGTAGAGCGCACGGTGTTTACTCTGGAAATTGGGGATATTGTGCAGTATATGGAGACGGATTGGGTTGTGGAAGGACGCCTCACCTATGAGGATAATGAATATACCTGGTTTGAGTATCTTCTCCAAGATGGCGATCGCATCCGTTGGCTTTCTGTGGATGAAGATGACCGTGTTGAGGTTGCTTTACTAGAACCGACGACTCAACTGGAAGTAAGCCAGCAACCTCCGAAGCAACTCACCTTTGCGGGTGAAACTTACCGTTGTGTTGAGTCAGGCAGAGCCACCATGACTCGCATCGGCACCACCTTAAGGCGCAAAGGGGAATATTGTCAATATTTCGACTATCAAGGCAGCCATGACCAAGTGCTTTCCATCGAGGATTGGGATGGAGAAATTGAAGTCACGGTGGGAGAGCGGATTAATCCCAGGATGCTGAGGATCTTACCGGGTGATGGTAGCCGGGTGTATCGAAATTAGCTTGGCGCTAGCCAAAAATCATCCCGCAAAACGATAACAGCGGATATGGCAAAAACTAAAACTATAGTTCATCTGGAGGAGATAGAACGAATCATGCCCCCTATCTCCCCGTCACATTAGTCTTACCATTCTAATGATTGAAGCGATATCTAGGCCGATTCAACAAGCGCCATGTCTTGTGGTTGAGCGTCTGTTTGATTCGTCGTAGAAACGTTATCTTCAACAATGGCTTTACGAGACGCTAAATCAAAGCGATATCCATGGGGTAGGATATGAAGCTTAACGCCACACAAGGCTAAGTCTTCATCCTTCAAAATTTGACCCAGGTTAGTATGAGTAATTCCTGATACATCAAGAACAGTAATCGCACCTTCCCCAACGACCTCAAGCTGATTATTCGTCACCACAATCGCTGTATTCTCATCAATCCCAAATCCTAAATTAACCGGCTGTTGTGCTACAGCAGAGAGTAAGCGTCCGATACGCCCGCGCTGAGCAAAATGCTGGTCAATGACAACCCCTGGCAGAAATGCCATCCCCGGCTCCATTTCCACAATTTCGATACGAGGATTAGTCTCGGAATCTCCTTCTACAATCATCATATCGGGCATCATGGCGGCTCCCGCGCTGGTGCCTCCGATGACGAGTCCTTCAGCCAGCCGTTTGTGAAGCAACTTATCGATTTCAGTGTCCTTCAGAACGCTGGTAATGCGAGCCTGATTGCCACCCGTAAAAAATACACCTGTAGCTTTCTCAATGGCTTCTAAATAAGTGGATGAACTAGCATCTTCCCGCTCAACGGTGTCAACAATGCGAACATCCTCAACCCCCAGCCGCTCGAACACTCGCAGATAGTCTTCGCCAACTTCTCTGGGTAGTTCAGTTGCCACTGTCATCACAATAATTCGAGCATTGATTCCCCCAGATCGTCGCACAAATTCTCGAAGAATTGTGCAGTCTCCTTGCTTGTCTTCCGCTCCACCAATAATGACCAACTGTCTGTTTGTATCGCTGACCGCCATAGTCCCTTGAGCCTTTAGTTCATTCTTTTCTATTAAGCCTGATCCTTGGGACGCCTCACACAGCCGAACGGTAGATTTTTATACAGAAACTCAAAAAGCTTTTGATCATAAAAAAGACCCTTACTGGAAGGGTCAACAGGGAAACAGGTTTAATGAAGATTAGAGTATGAGCGTGAAATGCAACGTTTTTTGCATTGAGGATGAGGGATGAAGCAGGAGTGTGTCATTCATCACACAGGCTTCATTTTGAGCTTTGAATTCAGTTTCTTAATGGAAACTGTAGTGATTCTGCTGCTGGCTGGCAATCAAGTTTTCTAAGAGCAAGCGTGCACGCTCTAAAGGAAAATGTTTAGGTTTGCCGTTGGCGACAATTTGGTACTCGTCACTATATTGACCATCGCCATAGCCAGAAATTAGTTTGAGGTGAAACGCTTGTTCAGCCAGTTCTCGAACTTCATCTCTGAGAGAAGTTTTTGTGATATTCATCTCTACTGCCTCCTAAGGCTTTCTTCTATTTATTCAATTGCGTGGGTTTCTCTAACCTCTCTCAAAAGTTGTATCATTCGATACAAAACTTTTCTTTCTCAGGATTGACCCGTCAAGATAAGTCTTCCTTTGAGTGAGTAGAGGGTGAGTGAGAGGAGTGAATTTTGGGTGCGATGCCACATAAACCCTCGTAACGCCACTGGCTCGATCAGCCATAAGCCCTCCAATCCGAGCTGGGAGGCTAGGGCAGTGCTGTATCGCACTCGCCCTGGTTGGTTGCAATTGCTCTAGCGCGTAGGAATCATTACGCTTGAGAAGCCTCATCATAGACAATGCGCTAGCCAAGCCCTTGAGGGTTAGTGAGTTTGATCAGGCACACGAATATGCGCCTTACGAAAGCGCGATCCTATCAAACCGGGTCTTGAGTTGCAGTCCTTAGTACTATCTTCTCCTTGTCTGTCACCTCCAATCGGTTTTTTATTTTCTCTTAACAAAAGTCTCTGAGGATTGAACCTCTAGATATCCTGCGATAGAGGAAAACAAAGCGGTCATTACGATAAGTTCAATGGGGGACAAGATTCAGGGAAAAAGCGGCTAAGAGGCTCAACCTTTAAGTTCAATCCATAGCACTCAGTCGTCACCCTCAAGGCTCACTCGACCGAACTCTTAAAAGCCTCTGGTAAGCACGACTCAGTCTATAGATTCTTGAATATTTAGAGATATAGAGATAGGGAGATCATTAATGATTTTAGAGATAAATGCAGATACTCTTCGGATCAATGCTAGAAAGACTGATGCTTTCGATATTTTCAACATCCAGCATTACATCGGCCCTAATCCTTACTTAGAGACAGCCGCGCTAGTCTTTGATTTTGCCTTGACGGGGCATTTAGCCCCTCGACCGATTGA
The DNA here is from genome assembly GCA_036704025.1 of Stenomitos sp. Classification (GTDB taxonomy): domain Bacteria; phylum Cyanobacteriota; class Cyanobacteriia; order Cyanobacteriales; family Coleofasciculaceae; genus Allocoleopsis. The sequence goes on along the minus strand of DATNQL010000918.1, from coordinate 9,669 downwards.
GGACTATGTCGCCATTATTAGCGATCGCTTCCCAGAGTTGGGGAACTCAATGGCCGATTCCTACGCCCATTTGTTTGCTCGAACGGTATTAGAAGCCGGAAAACTCGACATGGGGCTGCACCTTGATCACTGGCATCTCAAACCCTATAAGGATTTTGTCAGGGTTAGCGTACCAACCCTTCATGCCCGTACTCAGCGAGCTGTCATTTACGCCGTTTGGGACTGGTTTGAAGCCATCACTCAAGGTGAAGAATTTTTATTTGAGGAACAAATCCAAGCGCTTCAGGATATGTTCCGGCGCTCTGTTTACGGTGGCCCAACTGTCTACGCCTTGCTCCGTACAGCCAGTGAGCAAGGGATTCCCGCCTTTTATCTGTGGGATGAAGGACTCATGCAATACGGCTATGGAAAAAAACAAGTTCGCGGCAGCGCCACAACGTTTGACTGTGATAGCCATCTAGACTCAGACTTTACCACCCGCAAGGATGACTGTAAGGCATTTTTGAACAATCTCGGCTTTCCCGTCCCGCAAGGGGATGTGGTTGTCTCCCGCAAGGAAGCTTTGAGTGTAGCCGAAAAGATTGGTTATCCCGTCGCTGTCAAACCTGTCGCCGGTCATAAAGGGATTGGGGTGACAGCCGAGGTGCAAAACACCGAGGAGCTTGAATTTGCCTTTGAGCGGGCTGTCGATGCCATTCCTGAGAACCAAGGCATTGAGGTGATTGTTGAGAAAAGTATCTCTGGGGTTGATTATCGTATACTCTGTGTTAATGGTCGATTTGTCGCTGCCACAGAACGTCGTCCTGCCTCGGTCGTGGGTGACGGTTATGCCACCATCGCACAGTTAATTGAGCGCGAAAACCGCAAGCCAGAACGGACAGATTCTGCCACCTCACCTCTGGGTAAGATTCAGTCGGATGAGTCGATGGCACGGTATCTGGAGGAGCAAGGCTTATCAACGGATAGCGTGATTGAAAAAGACCACACGGTCTATCTTCGCAAAGTCGCGAATCTGTCAGCAGGAGGCTTAAGTATTGATGCCACACGCACCGTTCACCCTGACAATATTATCCTGGCGCAAGACATCGCCCAGCACTTTAAGTTAACTTGCCTGGGCATCGATGTGATTGCCCAAAGTTTGGCAACCTCCTGGAAAGCCGGCAACTTTGGCATTATTGAAATCAATGCAGCTCCAGGCATTTCCATGCATCTTCGACCGGCTGTCGGTGAAAGTGTAGATGTGCCCTCCCATATCCTGGAAACCTTCTTTGCATCGGGTAGCGATGCCAGGATTCCCACAATTACCTTTAACCGGATTTCTGTTCAAGACCTCCAAGAAACAATTGACCATATTCTTCTGCAACATCCCGATTGGACAATTGGCGCTGTTTGTCGCAATGCGGTCTTTGTCAATCGTTCTGAAAAAATTCTACATCGAGACTATAATACCAACGTTCAAAGCCTACTGCGTAATCCCAAACTTGACTTATTAATTACCGAGTATGGGGAAGATATTTTGGAACGAGATGGTATGTTTTATCACGGCAGCAATATGGTGGTGCTGGATAATCCCACGGAGACGGAAATGATTCTGACGCGAGATATTTTTGACGACTCTATTGTGGTGATTAAAGAAGGAAATAGTGTCTCAATCCGACGCGAAGGTTTAATTGAACAGTATACCCTGGGTGCGGCTGAACCCTTTAGCCGTGTGCATTTAAAGGAGATTGGAACGCTCTTATAAGGAAAGAAAAAAGCTCTCTTGCCTTCTACCACAACAAGAGAGCCGTCTGTCTGTAGTGTGAGGAGCAGACCAATCTATTCAACTCTGCTCGACTATCAGGATACTCAGTAAATATGACGAAATTGTGACGATCACATAACGTTTCACAACACAGCTCAGGAGGTTGACATCAATGAACAGAGCGATCGCTGTAGGGTGGGTTTTGTCTATAATTTCCTCTCTGGCTGAATAACGAGGGTTTGCGGCCTATTGCCCACCCTCCGATTCATTTGGTCTATCGGCTTAAAGTTCCTCCAGACGTAGTGATTTGATGGAAATTATCCAAGTTGTACCGAAGCTTCCCCCAGCCATTGACGGTTTGGGGGATTATGCTTTAAATCTGGCTCGCCAACTGCGTCAAGAATTTAACCAAGAAACGCATTTTGTTGTGGGTGATCCCAATTGGCACAGAGAGAGGGACATTGAGGGGTTTCCGATTAGCGTTCTACCCAAGCGTTCTGGAGCCGCTGTGTTATCATGCCTGAACCAGATGGATGCTTCCCCAGCCTCCGTTTTACTGCATTATGTAGGTTATGGTTATGCTCAACGCGGCTGTCCCGTCTGGCTAGTTGATGGTTTACAGCGTTGGCGAACTACAGGTTTCAATCGATTTTTGGTTACCATGTTTCATGAACTCTATGCCTTTGGGCCACCGTGGACGAGTTCTTTTTGGCTATCACCCCTGCAAAAGCATTTGGCGAGGCATTTGGCGAGGTTGAGCGATCGCATTCTTACTAGCCGACAAGACTATGCTAAAGCACTCTGTGACTTAAGTTCCGGCAAACATAGCCAAATTTCTACCCTACCCGTGTTCTCTAACATCGGAGAACCTGATCGAGTATCTGCCTTAGCGCAGCGCGAAAGATGTATTGTCGTGTTTGGCAGTCCCAGCAATCGACGACGAGTGTATCGCGAATCCTGGGTAGAATTGCAGCTCACCTGCGAGTTATTAGGGATTGAGGAAATCTGGGATATTGGTTCAAAAACGGGTTTAAATTTATCGACTGTGAACGGCGTACCAATCAGGGAACTAGGAGAGCGATCCGCTGCCGAAATCAGTGGTTTATTATTAAAATCTCTCGCCGCTTTCTTCAACTACACCCCTGAGTTTCTGGCAAAATCAACCATATATGCCGCCTATTGTGCTCACGGTTTACTTCCTGTTAGCCATGTAGGCAGTCCTGTTTCAGTGGATGGAATCATTGAGGGAAAACACTTCTGGACTCCGCATCACCAGACAGACGGTTTAAAATCATTAGAATCATTGCAGGCGATCGCCGATCAGGCTCACGCTTGGTATCAAACCCATAACCTATCAGTACAAGCTCAAACGTTTGCGGCACTGCTAGCCAACCATTAGTGAGTGGGTATTAGTAATATTAGTTAAGTTTCAAGGAGCTGGTGGCGATGTTCCAATCCATGAAAAAGTTGGTCGATTATTACATCCGCAATTACGATCCCGCCATGAAGCATGGTGAGGAGGGCGTCAAACAATGTGGTTACAGGGCTTACGTTGGCGGAGATTATGAACAAGGTAGCCAGCAGCAGTTCGACTACTGTATGAAGATGGGACTCAATCCCAGCGATGTCTTTGCTGATATTGGCTGCGGTTCACTCCGTCTGGGACGAAAGCTAATCCCTTATTTGGAACAAGGGAACTACATTGGCATTGATCGGGAAAAACTTTTGATCGACTTAGCCCTTGAACATGAAGTTGATCCAGCGCTAGTGCAACAAAAGAAACCTCACTTTATCATTACCGATTGCTTTGAATTCAGTCAGCTCCCGAAGAAGCCAACCTTCTGTGTTGCATTCTCTCTCTTTACTCACCTTGCTCCTTCAGATATCAAACTTTGCCTGAAAAAGTTGCGTCCCTACGTAAAGACAGGCGCTGTTTTCTACACCACTTTTGGGGACGCCCCAATCCCCATTCCCCAAATCTACCAATCTCATAGCCACCGACTGTTTGTTTACACCCATAGCCAGATGCGAAAATTCGGCGAAGAAGCGGGTTTTGAGGGAAGTTTCGTCGGGAGTTTTATTGGAGAAAAAGATGCGCCGAACCAACATCGCGTGTTTAAGTACGTAGCCGTCTAAATCAACCAGAACGGCTATCGCTTTAACGTTTTACTCAGTGCATCAGTATCTTCATGTTAAAACAGTCTGCCAAAGCTAAACTGCAAAAAATATCACCTCAGCCTCTGCTAGAACTAGCATACGATCTTCGGTATTTTGGCTTACCCGAACCGTTTAGAACAGTACGTCCCCATTCTCTTCTTTCTTATATCAATCTTTTCTTCTTACAAGAACTAGCGCAGCGATTAGAACGAGAAAAAATTCCTGGTGATTTTGTCGAGTGTGGTGTTTACCGGGGAGGGAGTGCAGGCGTCTTAGGTTATGAAGCAATACGTTCTAAATTTAGCCGCAAACTTTGGCTTTATGATTCGTTTGCAGGGATGCCAGAAACAGTGGAAAAGGATGATGATTCTTCGCGTGCGCTTACAGGTTCTTATATTGGTTCGGAGCAGCAAACTCGCAGAATTATGCATCGGCTGAAGGTTCCAGAGGAACAATATACGATTGTTGTTGGATTATTCGAGGATACGTTCCCTGTGGCAGAGCAAGTTGAAATTGCCTTATTACACATTGATTGTGATTTCTATAGTCCAGTCAAACTGTCTTTAGAAAAATTTTATGACTTGGTTCAACCTGGGGGTTATGTACTGTTAAACGATTATGGCTATTTCCAAGGGAGTCGGTTAGCCACTGATGAATTTATCAGTCAGTTGAACCATCCCGTGAATTTGTTACAGATTGACAAAGAAGCCTATTACTTTCAAAAGCCAAGGCTGAACGTTGGAAATAGTACGCCCTAGTTGGATGATTTTCTGGGATAACGTCGTCAATTCAATTGCAGACTAAGAATAGCCCAAGAATTGGATGAAAATTTTGCTCTACTCTTCTGTATTTTGGCCTTCTCTGGGTGGCATTGAGACAATCACAGCTACATTAGCGGAAAATATTGTTCGGTTAGGACAGGAATGCATCGTTGTGACAGAAACGCCTTCTGAGCAAGAAGATAACCGGAGTTATAGAGTGGTTAGACGACCAAAACTGAGAGAACGATTTGAGCTGACACGTCAATGTGATCTGGTCCATTCTAATGGTGCAAGTATTGCCCTGTTCCCTTTTGCCAAGTTGAATCATAAACCCTTCATTTGGACACACAATGGCTATCAAGTTTCCTGTGTTGATGGTTTGGGTTGGGTAGATGGTGAAGCAGCTCCCATGACTCCTATACCTTCTTTAATTTACCACTTTCAGAAAAAAGGTTTAATTCACGTTATCCGAGAGTTTATTAAGTTAGCCATTAGGCGTTATATTGCTGATCAGGTAGATTTGAATATTGCGGCTACAGAGTGGGTGGCTAAACGACAGCCTTTAAAAAATCAAATCGTATCCTATACTCCCTATCCTCTGAATCAATTTAAATTATCAACCAGCGAAGACTTGCAAAAATATGATTTCATCTATGTGGGTCGCTTAGTGAGTGAGAAGGGTGTACCTGATTTAATTAAGGCCTTTCATTTACTCCTTTCTTCTCCTAATGGTAGAGAAAAAAAACTAGCTATTGTCGGCGAAGGAAATATAAGACCAGATTTGGAAAATCTCGTCTCAGAATTACAAATTAGCGATCATGTATTTTTCTTAGGTTCTCAATCTGGTAAAAATCTACTAGAAATCATTGCTCAAAGCAAGATTGCTGTCGTTCCCTCGGTTTGGGAAGAACCCATGGGAGGAGTAGCATTAGAATTATTGGCGGCTGGAAAAAACATTATTGTATCTGAGTTTGGAGGTCATGCAGAATGTGTAGGTGATGCTGGGCTGAAATTTAAGAATGGAGATTATCAATCGCTTTATAAATGCATGATAAAACTTCTCACTGATGAGTCGCTGGCTCAACAACAACTAGAAAATGCTTCTATTCAAATTGAGAGATTTGATGAAGAAATTTTGACGCAAAAGTATATAGATTTATATCTCTCAGTATTGAATCAGAGCTAACTCAGTTTGAGGAAGTATAGAGAAGCAGAAACTTTTTCAATATTTTATTAATTGCTCCAAACCCTGACTTCATCAAAAACCATTAAAAGGAGAGATATTAAATTGTATAACCAAGATTATTATAGAAGTCACTATGCACGAGTATTTGAAGATAAGAATTATTATGAAATTCTCTCTTTGTTCTGGAAAGAAACAATTTTTAATCACAATCAACTCGACTCTGAGTTAGAAGTTTTGGATTTTGGTTGTGGATTAGGGCAGGTTTCAGCCGCCCTAGAAAACGTAACCTTTTTTGATTATTCAGACTATGCTGTTGATTTTTTGAAGCAAAATGGAAAAAAAGCTTTCAATTGTATAGAAAATATTCCTAAAAATTCTTTTGATTTTTTACTTTCTTCGCACTCACTGGAACATTCACCAACACCAGCAGAGCAGTTGAAAACCTTTCATCGATACCTTAAACCAGGAGGTAAGTTAATTCTCATCCTTCCCGTAGAAGTCGATTTAAAACCGAGTTTAGAGCCAGACTCTAACCAACATTTTCAATGCTGGACTTTTCAAACTATCACTAATCTTCTCTTTTACTGCGGCTGGCGTCCTCTTCACCAAAATTTTCTTTATGGTCCTTTTCTTTTGAAAACCCTTGGCTCCATAGTTTCCCAGCATCAAGCCGTCAAAATTGCCTACTGGCTAAGTTATCTAAAAAAGAACTACCCCTCACTCCTAACAATTGCTGAATCCATTAATCTAGAAAATCTCTAAAGGTTTATTGAGTGAAACTGCTAATTGCTCTATTCGCTTGTGTCGTTATATTTTATCTTTCCGCTTTAAAGTGGCGTCGTTCGGTCAAAGCTGTATTTATTCTTTTAGTTTTTGAGGGCGCACTGCGAAAGTGGGTGATGCCTCAGGCTAGTGAAATGATTTATTTTCTCAAAGATGTGGTACTGATAGGTGCATATTTAAATTTTTATGCCTTCTCAGTTCCTAAAGATAAGTTACTCAACAAAGGAGGAAGACAAATTGTTAATGTTTTGATATTTATTGCCATGGGTTGGTGCATTTTTCAGGCGTTTAATCCCAGCCTAGGATCGCCGTTGATCGGCATCTTCGGACTCAGAGGCTATCTGGTATACATCCCTCTAATTTGGATGATTCCATACTTGTTTGAGTCAGAAGATGAACTTTTAAAATTTTTGCGATCGCACCTCCTGCTAACTATACCTTGTGGCCTTATCGGTATTGTTCAGTTTTTTAGCCCTTATGACAGTTTTATTAATGCTTATGCTGACGAAGCAGCAGTCGGAAAAGCGACATTCGGAGCGACATTAACAGTCCGCATCACAGGCACCTTTTCTTATATTAATAACTACGCCGTCTATCTGATAGTCTGCTTTGCCTTATTGGTAGCCCTGCTTTCCGTCAAACAGTCCCTCAAATGGCAAGTTCTCGGTGTTATAGCCCTATTTTTGGTGGTCACTAACTCGTTTATGACTGGCTCTCGCACCACAATTTTATCGGAAGTTTTATTTTTAATCGGTTATCTTTGTGCGAAAGGATTAACTCGACCTTCGAGCGCAGTCCGTCTGCTCAAAAAGCTAATTATACCTACTATCATTGTTACCATTGCTGGCTTTATCTGGTTTAGTCCGGCAATCGAGGCTTTTTGGTTGCGGACAACGTCTAATAAAGATGTATCTGGGCGAATTTTACTCAGTTTCACCGAGCCTATTGACTTTATCAAGTACAAGGAACTGGATGGCTTTGGCACTGGCGCAACCCATCAAGCAGCCCCTACAATTCGCCTAATCTTGAATTTACCGCCCGGTGAAGTGATTCCAACCTATTTTGAGCCAGAAATGGGCAGAATTGCTTTAGAGTTAGGCCCACTCGGCTTTGCTTTTTGGTATGGGTTAAGGGTCAGTATTTTAATTATGCTTTTACGTACCTTTTTGAGCTTAAAAACACGATTTCTGCGCGAATTAGCCCTTGTGGCTTTTTTACTTCAGCTCATTCAAATCAATGGATTTTTAGTTTTTCATCATACCTACGCCGTATACTATTGGTTTCTCAGCAGCTTTATTTTTTTGCTACCTCGACTGGAACAAATAGAGAACTGGCAAAAAGAACAAAAATTTTGGCAAGAACATGTCCTATCCTCGTATTTCCCTGATTCATCCTACAGGCAATCCTAACTCTCGCAATTGTGCGATCGCCTTATCAGAAACGGGATTCCTCAAGGAAATTATTACAACTATTGCTTATAATCCGGACAGCTCTTTTTCACCTTACTTAACTCTACTACCCAATAAAATTAAAGACCGTGTCACACAGGAATTAGGGCGTAGAACTTGGGTTCCCCCCTCAAATACACTGATGCAGACGCACCCCTGGCGGGAAATCATACGGCTTATCCTTGTAAAAACAGGTTTATATCGCCGCTTGGGTTTCAGCTATCAAGAACTCGTGGATCACATCTATACCTCACTAGATCGTCACGTTGCCGAACATCATCTCCAAGGGTTGGATGCCGTCTATGCTTACGAAGATGGTGCGGCTACAACATTCGAGAGGGCAAAACAGCAAGGTATCCTGTGCTTATACGATCTACCTATCGCCTTTTATCGCACAAGTCACACTCTCTTGAAACAAGAAGCTGAACGATTTCCTGAGCTGGCTCCGGCGTTGCAAGTCACTCAAGAACCAACGTGGAAACTGGAGCGAAAAGAGCAGGAAATTCAATTAGCAGACCATATTTTTGTGCCCTCTTCCTTTGTAGAACATTCCTTACGTGAGGCAGGAATAAAAAAAGAAAAGATAAGTGTAATTGCCTTCGGTGCACCGATTGATTATTTTCAGCCACAACCTAAAAACGACCCACTTTTTCGCGTGTTATTTGTGGGTCGTGTAGGGCCTCGTAAAGGTGTTCACTATTTATTACAAGCTTGGCAGGAGTTAACGTTTCCTCAATCCGAGCTGTTACTAATAGGAGTTAACGATTTCCCGGAAGGCTGGTTAGAGCAATATACTGGACAAATTCGTTATATTTCTTCTTTACCTCATGCCTCTTTAAATCAGTACTATAGCTCAGCTAATGTTTTAGTACTCCCTTCTCTGGTTGAAGGACTTGCCTTAGTGCAATTAGAGGCAATCGCTTGTGGGATTCCGCTGATTACCACGCAAAATGCTGGCGGTTCTGATATTATTACCGATGGTTTAGAAGGCTTTATTGTACCGATTCGTAATACACAAATGTTAAAGGAAAAACTAGAGTGGTGCTATCAACATCCCCTAGAATTAGCCGAAATGGGTCGTGCTGCTCGTCGGCAAGCTGAGCAACTAACGTGGGAGCGATATCGCCAGAATGTAGCCAGTCAAATATTGGAGATTTTCAATCTCAATCTCCGTTAGGATTCGTTAATCAAGGTCTAAAATATTGTTTCTATAAATATATTTTAACTCAAATATATTGATATCTATGACTAAAAATGCGATATTTTTTCACTTATGGGTTCCCAATCTATTTGAGTTCAAGGGTGGAATTCAAGTTTATTTACAAGATGTCATAAAAGCCTTGAACAATGAATTTCCGAGTTTAGGGTTGTCAATTTTCGATAAACTTGATAAACGCCATGTTTCACAGGAATGGCATTCCCCAAACCTCTCATTTGTCTTTAGTGGAAACTTGCCTCGGTTTTTACAAACACCCTATTTTTCTATGACTCTAATTTTCGGAGTCTTGAAAAAACAACCCAACTTAATTTTATGTGGTCATATTAATTTTTCACCTGTCGCATTATGGATTTATCGCCTGACAAGAGTTC
>DATNQL010000917.1:0-24394 GCA_036704025.1 Stenomitos sp. | reverse complement strand
AACTCGCTGCCCGTTATCACCAGTTATTGAAGCCAGTACCTGGAGTGGTGCTTCCTCAGGAACAACCAGGGAGTTGCGCGGTATGGAATCAATACACCATTCGTCTCACTCAAGACAATAGCAGTGGGCGTTTTCGGGATGAGGTGCGCCGCCAGCTTCAGGAGTTAGGTGTCAGTGCCATGGTCTATTATCCCCTACCGTTGCATTTGCAGCCGGTCTATCAGAAATTAGGCTACCAACTGGGTCAGTTTCCTGTGGCTGAAGCGGTCTGCAATGAGGTATTGTCTCTGCCCATGTTCCCAGAACTTTCTTTTGAGGAGCAGCAACAAGTGGTCTATTGTTTGAAGGATTGCTTAATTTTAGAGCGAGTTTAGATGTAGGTGTTACGGCGTTGTGGAATGAGGTAGGGGTTGCTCTTGTGGTCAACCCCTTGATGGCAGGGTACCCACAAGGGGTACCCCTACTCTAATCCTAGAGTGAGTTAGACGTGAAGGCTCCGAAGGCTCACTGTCGCTAAGGCTTCAACCAAACTACGGACAGCGGCAACCATCGCAACTTCGTTATCCAACTGATTGATGGCAGAACCAACACCAACACCTTTCGCACCGGCGGCAATCGCCATGGGTACCGTCACGTTGGATAAACCTGAAGCACACATCACGGGTACTGACACTGCACGGGAAATCTCATAAGCGGCTGCCAAGGTGGGGGATGCTTTTTCAATTAACCCTAGGGTTCCGGCTGAGCGGGGTGTACTGCTTGTTCCGCCTTCGGTTTGGATGATGTCGGCACCTGCTTGGACTAAGTCTTCAGCGAGTTGGACTTGCCGATCTAAGGTCAGGATGTGGGGGACGGTAACCGATAGGGTGATGTGAGGGAGGAGCGATCGCGTTTTATGAGTCAACGCCAACACTTCTTCGGCCTCAAACCGCCTTCCCTGAGCATAAAAACTATCAAAGTTACCAATCTCGATTAGATCGGCACCCGCTTCAACGGCGGTCACAAACTGATCGGGTTCCACGGCAGATACACAAATTGGCATATTTGTCAATTGACGCACCAACCGCACCAAATCTGGATCGGCGGCAATATCCACAAACGTCGCACCGCCTCGATCAGCGGCTTTTACCGTCGCGGCAACGCTCTTGGCGTCAAAATTATTCAAGCCGCTAATGACTTTGAGGACTTGGCTCTGGTCGAATGCTTTTTGTAGGGTCGGATGCATAGTCATAGTTGCTCTTCGATAGCCTGATTATCAATGAAGTCGGGCAGCACAATTTAACTGTCAAGCTTTAGATGGATGCCCAGATTACTTACCCTGGTCTAAATTTTTCTTCCTTGAGAGCTTAGACGAAGGGGAAGACTTTTGCCTAGACTAAAAGCATACTGGAGATGTGTATCATCCTGCTCCTGAAGACGCATGAATTTTGCACCCGGAAACTTGTCTTCTTTTCACTCTGATGTTTTGCAACAAACCCAGTTGGGTCAACTGTGTGGTCAACAACGGCTATTTCGCAATCGTTACGAAGTCCTACGGATGCTTGGTCGAGGCGGGTTCGGTGTCACATTTCTGGCAAAAGATGTGCTATTGCCGAGTGAGCCTTTGTGTGTAATTAAGCAATTGTGCCCTAAGGTGGCGGACCCTTCCGCTTTAGAAAGCGCCCAAAAACGTTTTGAACGGGAGGCAAAAATTCTCGGCAAGTTGGGGAGCCATTCCCAAATTCCCAGATTACTGGATTACTTTATCGCGGACGGGGAATTTTACCTGGTTCAAGAATACGTGCGTGGCTCAACCTTAGCAAGGCTTGTGAGGCGTTCTGGTTGTTTTTCGGAAGAATGGGTTACACGCTTCCTCCGCGAGATGCTAGTGCTGTTGCAGTACGTGCACAAGCAGCAGGTGATTCACCGGGATATCAAACCTCAAAATATTATTCGTTGTCAGGATGATGGCAGACTGGTACTGATTGATTTTGGAGCCGTTAAAGAGTTAGTGGCTCAAGCCGGAGAAACGAGTATGAAAGCGCCCACCACCCATTTTATTGGGACGGTGGGGTTTGCGCCGCCTGAACAGTTTTCTCTACGCCCTGTGTTTGGCAGCGATATTTATGCTCTAGGGATTACTTGTCTCTATTTGTTGACGGGGAAGGCACCCTTGGATTTTGATAGCGATCGCCATACCGGTGAGTTAATCTGGCAAAATTCTGCTCAGGTGAGTGAACCCTTTGCTAAGGTTTTGAGCAAGATGCTCAAAATTTCTTTGAGTGAGCGCTATCAATCGGTTGGCTCTATTCTGCGATCGCTCGATCAGACATCCACTCCCGATAATCTAGCGCGGTGTCTGCTGACTCGCCACCAACCCGCTCAAGAAGCAATGGCAAGCAGAAATGACAGCAGTTCTCACAGCCATCATTCTCCTGCTGCCAAAGCAGCGATTGCGATTCGAGACTGGAAATACAGGATGGAAGCCAGACAGCAGCAGCGTCAAAAGGACAAAATTAACCACCTTCTGAGTGAATCTAACAATTCCAAATGAACTTAACCGTTGCTCTAGTCAAGGCCATCATACTTCCATCCGTTTAGAGATTGCTAATTATTGAATTGAGTGCGCTATTGATCGCTGTCGCCATAAAAGTTGGGGCAGAGTTAACGGCTAAAACGATCACGTACCAGTCATAAACCTTCTGCCTTCTGCCCTGGAGCCTTATGCCTTTTGCTATAAGTCAGGGAGCTTGTCTATAGAGATTCTACAGGGCAAGCTCTGTCATTTTTTTGCTCAAAAATATGAGGGATTTTATCGATAGAGCCTTTCACAATTTCCACAATACCGTGAGCTTTTACAAAATTATTAGCGACGTCATTCCATTTCCCATTACTCTGCCAATTCATCACCACATAGTGTTCGCCCCCCCAATATTGACCGGCATAAGATAAAGCATTATTGGGTTCGTTTGGCGTCCAATTTGTGTAAGTAATATTGTCTCCACTGCTCCATTGCCAAACACCTTCCGTTTGTTGATCGGTAAGTCCAATCCAATAAAGTTCAGTGCTACCGAACACATCTAAGAGCCACGTTTGTTCTTCAGCATCGTTGATGGTGACGAGGTTTCCACCCGCCGCCACAGCTTCTGCTTGAGCTTCAGTCCAAGATGATAGAGCTGTAGTTAAGAAATATTGATTTCCTGTCGTCGGGTTCGCAAATGTAAGAGCTTGAGCAGCCGTTCCTATGCTCAAAGACATTAACACGGTGGCAGTAGCTACGGATAAGTTTTGCCAAACTGAGATAAATTTCATAATTTTCCATACTCCCAAAAATAAGGATTGTCAGTAAGTAAGAAATAAAAAAATAATTTTTAAACCAGAACTTTAAAAACATTTTTTATTTCTCGAGTACCAAACTAAAAAATCAATTTCAGTCACGGTGCTCTTAAATCAGTTTTAGCTTTTCAGTGGGAAGGCGATAACAGTGCTTCTACGGATAAAAATAAGTGATTCTTGGAAATGAGATTACGTAAATTTACGGCTATTCCTTAAAGGGTTGAAATTCATATTGACATCAATAGCCGATTTAGCCTTAAAATCAATAATTCTGAGCGATAAAGGCTATTTTTTTATTCGATATTGATCGGCTTTAATATCAAAAATAATCTTCAGCTTGTTGCAATCTTTATACTAATGACTCAGTTATCAAGTCTTTGTAAATACTCGTTTGGCAACCCTCTGATTAGAGAATTTGTGAAATTTAAATATTGTTGAATCTGCTTGATTTTATTAATTCGTCCTAATATTTCTTTCTAGAAAGAGCAGAAATCATTTTACTTCCAATAAACAAGCACCCTCCAGTTGACAAAAAGACTGAAAGGTGCTTAATTTTTTGCTAAAACTCAATTTTGGAGCGTTATAATCTAGAGTTTAGCCTGGTAGTCCTTAAAAGACTGATAGTAATTATCTGCCCTGTGAAGGTGACACTCATCTGTGATTTTCTTCATTAAAGGCCAAGAGAAGCGACACTCATAAAGTTTGTCACCCCACTTTTCCTTCAGGACGCTATGAGCTAGCCGCAAATTGTAGGAAGGAATGGCCGTAGAGATGTGATGGGGGATGTGCACGTTGATGTCGTGGCAGAGGAATTCGACCCAACGGGGATAGGTACAATGGACGGTGCCAAAAAGCTGCGCTTCAGCTTCATTCCAGTCACGAGTGGGTGTGAAAGGAATATCGGGTGCGGTGTGGTGAACCAGGGTGAAGGTACTCATCCAGAAGTGGTATACCATCCAAGGCATGAGCCAGAATTTGACAAACCCCCAGATCCCGGTGGTAGCCAACAGTAGAGGAAATGCGATCGCCGCAAAACCAAGCGCCACTAAAACCGAAAATTTCACCTGAGAGCGCTTTTTCCCCTGAAACTGAGTCCAGTTAAAGTGCATCAATCCCCAATGGGCAATTGAGCCAATCCACCAAACTCGACCCCGTATTAGTTGGTAAAACAGCTTTACCCAACCCGGACTGCTAGCATAAAACTCTGGTGTAAAGGGGTGCCACGCATTGTCTTCTTCCAGCTTATTGGTATGGGCGTGATGGTGATTGTGCAGTAGTCGCCAACTGTGAAAAGGATAAATCAGGGGTAGAAAGGCCAAATGTCCGACCAGGTCATTCACCCAGCGCCGATTCGCAAAAGAGCGATGCCCACAATCATGACCAATCACAAAAAAACCGGTCAATGCTGTACCGGTAAAAATCCATAAAGGGGGTAAAAGAAACCAGGGCACTACAGCTAGACCCCAGTAGCCCAGGCAAACCATTAAGACATTAATAATTACCAAAGTCCAGGCTTTACCACGGTTTTTTGTAAAAACCTCTCGCGGCAAGGTTCGCACAATGTCCTTCAATTTTAAGGACGAAGCCGTCACTAGAGGCGCTGTGTTGGAGCCTAGTTCTTTAATTGCCGATATAGTCATGAAAAAATTGTTTTCTCCAGGGTCAGTATTGGTAGAGGACGCATGTTTAAGCCACGTCAAACAACCCACCAGGATATAAAAACACTAGCAGGTAGTGCTTTTGCTCGGCTCGATATTTGAGTCAAAGACAAAAGGCACTATCATACCCAGAGCGCTGCCCAGGGCGATAAGCCGTTTTACTGACGACCAAGTATTCTATTATCCTTAATTCCCCGTGTCCGAGTTGACCGACGAGCCTTGCCGTTGCTGCTTCAAAATTTGCAGATGCTGCAAGAGCGATTCAACTTCCGCTTGCAAATGCAAATACTTGACTTGCTGGTCAGCCTGATACAGAGACTTCATCAATGCCATCAGGCGGGGGTTTTCAGTTGCAGCAGCCCTTGAAGTTCTTATGAACTGAGCGTTCTCAACCGAACGAGGGGGAGCGATGAGACTAGATGAACGAGTTGACATCAGCCGTTAGGTAGTTATTTTTGCTTACTCACACCAACGGACATTGTAGCCTGAATGTCAAGGTTAGTTAAGTTTAATGTGTCGCTTTTCTCAGTGGTTCAGTTTGACGTGAATCTGTGCTATGTAACTATAGGTTATATCAATCGCGACAAAATTGATCATTGCCCCATTAGTACAAACCGGGAATTAATTTTTTGACCTGCTGCTGGTACTCTGCGTAATCTGGATATTTCTGAGTTAACCAGGCTTCTTCTTTACGGGCCTTGACATCGAAAAAGGCAAAGAGGATAGCGCTAGCCATCAGGTGAGAAAGGCTGACTTGGAAGACAGCCCAGCTCAAGGAGACAACAATCAATCCACTGTACAACGGATGACGCACGATGCTATAAATCCCGGATTGTACGAGCTGTCCATCCTCTTTGGGGTAAGGCAAGGGTGTCAGGTTTCGCCCTAAGTCTAGTAGTCCTTTGCCAATGAGGATGGAGGCTCCTAGCCCCAGCCCAGTGGCAATACCCCAGCGTAGAAACAAAAACAGGGGTGAGTCAATCACCCAACCCACTGGGCGGTAAACTGGCAAGATGGCGAAACCCATCAGTAAGGCAGCTTGAAGTAGCACTAAGTACTCCCCTCGTTGACCACTACGCCATCCTTGACGCGAGAAGCCCCACTCTTGCAAGATTTTTAGCATTGGCGAACCCTCCTCTTCAGAGTCATATCGCTTTCGGATGCTCCAACCTCAACGATGCATCCATGAAGAGTATGACATTTTCTACTCTTGGTTCGTCGGCAATCGTTCAGTATGCCTCATCTCAATTGAAGAGAACTCAGAAAAAATTGCCAAAAAAAAGCCCTCTCAGAGCTTCCAGATGAGAGGGCACCTCAGTAGTCCAAATGCTTACAAATTCAAAGGTACTGAAAAAGTGTGAATAATTTGTGAAATCAAGGGCGAAGTGTTACTCTAGCCATTTATCTTTTCTTCATCAGCCAGCCAATACCACCAGCTATTAATAGACCGATTGGCGTACTGGGTTCAGGTATCGGTTGAGATTGAGAAGGAATAAATTCTGCACCTGATAAGTTGACAGCATACTTCCCTTCATAAATAGGGTTCCGATTATTGAATTGACCCGTACCGTCCACTTTGAGTACATATTCTCCGGCTGACAAATTATTAAAATTGATTTGAGCAATTCCAGAAATATAAGAAATTCGACTACCTCCTATATTTCCTATACCCAAAGTGAACTCACCCTTAAAATAGCCACCAATCAAGGAGTTGTTAGTATTAAAAAGCTGGAAAGCTGGAAAAGTATTGGATGGAAATGGCTGATTAAAATAAGGGCCTGTTTCAATTGCCAAAACTCCTACCCCACCAAAATAAAAGCGAAAATAGTCGTTATCTTGTGGTGATATTAGGTTGCCCTCAATTTTATCTAACCAGTTGTTGCCCATGCCACTCACAACCTGGGCACTGTAAAATGTATTGCTGGCATCATCAATTTCAAAAAAAGTGGCGGCTTGGGTAGGAATTTTAATGTAGGCCAAGCTTATTTCTGTGATAGTTGTAGCAATAGCTAATTTTATGTAGATATTCACTTTTGGTGCAGGATTCCAACTTTCATTAATTCATCTTTAAGGAAGAAAGGGTGCAGTGATCACTCCAAAAAGAAAAGAGGAACTAGGGCAATAAGGATAGAATTTTATACTTTCAACCACTATTGCACAAAAGCTTACTAAAAAATACACGGTGTCAAGAGAGATAAGTTTAAAATTTGCTTTAATTTTAGGTTAAACCCTCATCTTGTGGGAGAAAATTTTACAAAACATCTGAATAGAAAGTCTTGGAGAAATCTGTCTGGAGTCTTCTGCTTCAACCTATTGCCGTCAAGCGATAACATCGTTATGCATATTATCTACCGCTGAATTAAGAGCAAAGGAATGCGCTGTGAAAATTCTCATCGTGGAAGATGACTCAACGACCAGCGCAGCACTGGCTGAGGCTTTAACCACACATCACTATACGGTTAATCTGGCGGAGGATGGGCAGATGGGGCTGGAGCTGGCGGCGCGGTTTGAATATGACCTAGTGTTGCTAGATGTGATGATCCCCAAGCTGGATGGAATTAGCTTGTGTAAGCAGCTTCGGACTCAGGGGTATCAAAGCCCCATTCTTTTGCTGACGGCAAAGGATAGTGCCACTGCACGCGTCATCGGACTGGATGCCGGAGCGGATGATTATGTGGTCAAACCGTTTGACCCAGAGGAGCTACTCGCTCGGATTCGTGCTTTGTTACGGCGCGGAAAATCGCTATCGGCTTCGGCAATGACCTGGGAAAATTTGCGCTTCGATCCGGTGAATGGGGCAGTGACTTGTGGCGAGAAATTGTTGCATTTTACCCCTAAAGAGTATTGCTTGTTGGAGCTATTTTTGAGAAATCCCAAGCGAATTTTTAGCCGGGGAGCAATTCTAGATCGCCTCTGGGATTTCGCGAAGTCACCCGGTGAGGAAACGGTCAGTACTCATATCAAGTGTTTGCGTCAGAAGTTGAAAAAAGTAGGGGTTGCCGATCTGATCGAAACGGTACATGGTTTGGGCTATCGACTCAGACCGCCTTCAGAAATTCCAGCCGCAGAAGTTGTGACGTCCGCAGCGTTGCCTGATCAGAAACGGGAAACGGCTCGTCGGAAAGTGTCCGATCGCACGGCAAAGATTTGGGAGAAGTTTCATGATAAATTGACAGCCCAACTGTATGTGCTACAACAGGCATCCCAGGCATTGAGTACAGGTAACTTGACCCCTGAGCTGAAACAACAAGCCCAGCAAGAAGCACACAAGTTAGCCGGCTCGTTAGGAATTTTTGGATTGCTTGAAGGTTCTCGAATCGCCAGAGAGTTAGAAGATTGGTTTTTCCCTCAAACAATCTTGGACGAGGAGCAGGCAGGACACATTGCCGAACGGGTTGAGCAACTGCGACAGGTGTTACAGGAAAAGCCGGACGTAGAAGCGAAGACAGCGCCAGCGACCTATACACCGCTGATCCTGATTGTCGATGATGACCTGATGCTGGCTGAACGGGTGAGAATTGAAGCGATCGCCTGGGGACTACGGGTTGAAGTGGCGACCGATCTGGAGGTTGCTCGCCAAGCCATCGCTCAATCTCCCCCCGACGTGATTCTCCTAGACTTAAATTTTCCCGGTTTCGAGAATGGCTTTACCTTGCTCAAAGAATTGATTGAGCGGATTCCCAAGATTCCCGTACTGGCATTAACGGGAAGGGGAACACTGAGCGATCGCTTGGAAGTGGCTCGGTTAGGCGGGTATGTTTTCTTAGAAAAACCGTTGCCCACCTACGAGATTCTCAAAGCGGTAACAGATGTACTCAGCCAAAACCAGGTTCAGCATCACAATCGGGTGTTAATTGTGGATGACGATGCGGCAGTCACAGAACACTTAGCGGACTTGTTGGAACCGTTGGGTGTGGAAGTCACCCGACTTAATCAGCCGCAGCAGTTTTGGGAGGTGCTCACGAACACGTCACCCAATTTGCTCCTGCTCGATCTGGAAATGCCCGGTTTCAATGGGATTGAGTTATGTCAAGCGGTGCGAAGCGATCGGCGGTGGCACCAGTTGCCGATTCTGTTTCTTTCTGCTCATACACAAGCGGCTGACATCGATCGCGCCTTTACTGCCGGAGCCGATGATTACCTCAGCAAGTCTCTGACTGAGGCAGAACTGGCAACCCGAATTATTCATCGTTTGAAACGGGTTGGCTTTCAACCCGATCATGCAGGGACAGACCCTACAGATGATTGACACGGGGATTCAAAGACGCGGGGACGCGGAGAGTGATTTGTCGCGAACATTGAGGTATTGGATATAAGCTGTAACGCATTTACTCCCTTCCCGCTCTAAGAATACCTATGCTGGGGAAGCTGGGGGAGCTGAGGGAGCTGGGGGAGCTGGGGGAGTGGAGAATAAGTAATTGTCTGGTGGGAAGGGAGTAAGAAAGCCTATTTCCACACCCTACACCCCACACCCTACACCCTACACCCTACACCCCACACCCCACACCCCTTATGACAATTTCGCTATGGCAATTTAGCTGCACATCAGCTTAACACCCACTCCCTAGAGTTCTTGTTCCCTCCTTCCTCCTCGTATGAGTTCCGGTGCCTTTCTTTGTCATTCGCCAACAACCCGGCTTCACGATAGTTGCAGTACTTTTTTTTGCGAAAACCTTAGCTCAGAGATCCAAGCATGAACAGAGTCACGAGTTCCAGCCTTTACCGTCGATTGGCTCCCTATGGTGTGGCGATCGCCTCAGTGGGAATGGCTCTGTGTTTAACCCTCTGGTTGGAACCCTTTCTCACCCGAACGTTAGGGGCTTTTTTCTATATTGCGGTGTTGGTCAGTAGCTGGTATGGGGGTTTTCGACCCGGCCTTGTGGCAATTACCTTCTCGGTTCTGGTCATTAACTATTTCTTTATCCCACCGCTTGAGCATCTTCAAGTTGCCGATCCAACGGATGTAGTCCGGTTAGGCATTTTTGCTCTAGTTGCTCTGATTGTGAACGTGTTAAACGATGACTTACGCACTAGTAAGCGGAAAGTTGAGCAACTCGGTCAACGATTATTGCAAGAGAATGCCGAGCGATTGAAAACAGCGTTAGCGGCGGCCCGAATGGGTCTATGGGACTGGGATATGGTCACCGGAGCCATTACCTGGTCGCCGGAACACGAGCAGTTGTTTGGGTTGGCTCCCGGTACATTCGATGGTAGATATGAAACCTTTGATGCCTGTTTGCATCCGGATGACCGGGAAGGACTCAATCATGCGATCGCCCAGGCATTGGAGAGCCGTAGCCCCTACCAGCATGAGTATCGGGTTATCTGGGCTGATGGCAGTATCCACTGGATTGAGGGACGAGGGCAGGCATTTTACAACGAGACAGGGCAGCCGATTCGGATGACTGGAACCATTATGGACATTGACACGCACAAACAAGCAGAATCCTCCCTCAGACAGGCCAAAGCCGAATTGGAAACACGAGTGGCAGAACGCACAACTGAATTGACCCAAGCCAATGCCCAACTTCAACAAGAACTGTTGCACCGACAGCAAATTGAAGCCGCTCTGAAGCAATCTGCTCAAGAAATTCAAGACCTCTACGACAATGCCCCTTGTGGTTACCACTCCCTGGATCGCGAAGGTCGGTTCATCCGCATCAACAACACAGAACTACGATGGTTAGGTTATGACCGTGAGCAAATTATTGGCAAAAAATTTACTGACCTGCTTTTACCAGAAAGCGTGCCCATCTTTCAAGCCAATTTTCCCAAATTTCAGCAGCAAGGTTGGATCGATAACCTCGAATTTCACTTGATTTGTCAAGATGGTTCAACTCTACCAGTTTGTTTGAGTGCCACAGCCCTCAAAGATGTATCCGGCAATTTCATCATGAGCCGTTCTATCATCTTTAATATCAGTGAACGCAAACGGGCAGAAGCCGCCTTAAAAACTTCCCAGATTCGATTTGCAGGCATTGTCGAGATTGCCAAAGATGCCATCATCTCAGTGGATGCTAACCAACGCATTACGCTATTTAACCAGGGAGCGGAAGCCATTTTTGGCTATACCAGTGAGGAAATTTTAGGGCAACCTCTTGACTTACTTTTGCCAGAACGATTTGTCAATCCCCACCGCCACTATATGGGCAGCTTTGCTCAGTCAGATGGCAAAGCTAGACGCATGGGAGAGCGCAGCGAAATTTTTGGTCGTCGCAAAGATGGAAGTGAATTCCCGGCAGAAGCGTCTATTTCCCGATTAGATCTGGGTAACGAGACGGTGTTCACGGCTATCCTCCGAGATATCAGCGATTACAAGCAAGCAGAAGCCGCTTTATCTCAACTGGCGGCGATTGTTGAGTCTTCAGAAGATGCCATCATCAGCAAAACGTTGGACGGGACAATCGTCAGTTGGAATGCCAGCGCCCAAAAACTCTATGGCTACACGGCTACTGAAGCGATTGGACGTTCCATTTCTGTACTCCTTCCCGCTGATCGGCTGGATGAAGAAGCGCAATTATTGACGCAACTTCAGCAGGGAGAACATATTCAGCACTACGAAACGGTACGTCGGCGAAAAGATGGAACTCTAATTGATGTCTCTCTAACGGTCTCTCCGATCAAAGATGGGACAGGCAAAATAATTGGTGCCTCTAAAATTGCTCGTGACATCACACAGCAACGGATAATCGCTCAGATGAAAAGCGAATTTATCTCGATTGTTAGTCATGAACTCCGCACTCCATTAACCGCCATTCGAGGCTCACTAGGGTTAGTGGCACATGGCATTTATGATAAGAAACCAGAGAAGAAACAGCGGATGATCGAAATTGCCGCTAGCCAGAGCGATCGCCTCGTGCGTTTGGTCAATGATATTCTCGACCTGCAACGGCTGGAATCTGGCAAAATGAAGCTCGTGATGCAGTCGTGTGATGCGGCGAGTTTAATCCAGCAGTCGGCTGATACCATGCGCGCCTCTGCGGAACAAAACCAGATTCAGCTTGTGGTTCATCTGTTACCGATTCAAGTTTGGGCATCCCCAGATGCCATCATCCAAACCCTGACGAATCTGCTCAGCAACGCTATTAAATTTTCCTCTCCCGGTGGTCAGGTTTGGCTATCCGCTCAATTCGTGAATCCGCAGACACAAGAGAGTCAAGCCACCCAGGATTACACGAACCAGACGATCCCAACGCCCCAGACTCTAGCGTCTACACCCTATATTCTTTTCTCTGTTAAAGACCAGGGGCGGGGCATTCCCTCCGACAAGCTCGAACTCATTTTTGAACGCTTCCAACAGGTCGATGCGTCAGATTCCCGTGAGAAGGGAGGCACGGGGTTGGGATTAGCGATCTGCCGTAAAATCATTGAGCAGCACGAAGGAAAAATTTGGGCAGAAAGTGTGTTAAACGAAGGCAGTACTTTTTACTTCACCCTACCGATTCCCGCCGATAAGCTTACAGAATTTATAGAGGACAATGCCAAAACGCATTCTGGTGATAGATGACGAAGATGTGATTCTGGAAGTGATTCAGGGTTGCCTCGAAGAATTGGCTCCATGGGACGTTTTGACCGCCGAATCGGGCATTGAGGGATTAGAAATAGCGCGATCGCAACAGCCCGATGGCATCTTGCTAGATGTGTCAATGCCAGGAATGACTGGGTTTGAGGTGTTGCAACAATTACAAGAGAATCCGGTCACTCAGGAAATTCCGGTGATTTTGTTGACGGCGAGAGTCCAACCCGAAGACAGGGCTAAATTTTCACAATTAGGGATGGCGGGTGTGATTCTCAAGCCGTTTGACCCGATGGAGTTAGCCCAGCAGGTGGCGGCAACCTTGGGCTGGGATTTGTAAAGTTTGATAACTTCAAACGTTCTTCAATTCTTTTGTCTAATTTAAAAGGCAGCCGGTTTGGCTGTCGCTGGGATTAGGTTGGCTCAATCCGGTCAACTGTTTCAATCCTGTTTGAGCGCTCAATGATTTTGATGCGCTCGATACAGATGTTGCCATCCCCCAGTCTGAGGGTAGAAGTTATGTTGTCCAAACGAATTTTAGTCATTGACGATGAAGACGTGATTCAAGAAGTCGTGCAGGGCTGTTTTGAGGATGTGGCAGGGTGGGAAGTGCTGCTTGCCAGTTCCGGACAAGAAGGACTAGAACAAGTTGTTGCAGAACAACCGGATGCAATCGTCTTGGATGAGATGATGCCAGGAATGGATGGCATCGCATTTCTCAAACAGCTCAGAGCGAATGATGATACTCCATCTATTCCGGTGGTGTTGCTTACCGCCAAAGTGGATCTCGCTGATCCCCAGCTCTTGCAGGAACTTGGTGTTGTAGACGCGATCGCCAAACCGTTTGATGCGATCGCACTTGTTGAACGGGTGGCTGAGGTTCTGGGTTGGGCATTTGCCGCAGAGCCATAATAGCAGGGGCGCGGAGGAAAAAGTCTGCTCTCTTTGATTGCAACTGAATAAGCTGATGTGCAGCTAAATTGCCATAGCGAAATTGTCGTAATGGGTGTGGGGTGTAGGGTGTTGAAATATGCAAATCAAATGCGTCACAGCTTATCAACATAGATGACTCCGTTAAATAACAACACAAAAGCCCTTCATTTGCTGTCGAACCATATCGAAGTATTGCATTTGTGTCATAGTCGCTCAATCTTCAAAAATTCTTCAAAAGTTCAGCCTAGTTTGAAATTAAGGTGAAATCGGTTCCACAAATGAGCCGGATTCATGGTTAGAACAACGGTTCATTGAACTTTTTAAAGAATTATGAATCACTGCCCTTGCTGCTCCCATCAAATGCTCCGCCATGTTCGTCAGCGTCAGGTTTATTGGTTTTGTCGCAGTTGTTGGCAGGAAATGCCCTTACTCAATCGAGAAACTCTCTATTTGAATTCTTCTTCTCTGTTTGCAGAACGTTTGATTTCTAGCTTGAATCGTTCACTGGTTAGTGTTTAGAAATGTGGGCTTCAAGGACGCGGGGACAGGAATGGGACGAGGATGGGAACCCCGCCCAATTCCAAGCGACCCAATCCAAAATTTGGACGGCAAAGCAATAGTTACGCAGCTTGAAACCCTTGGACATTCACGCCCAAGGATGTTTCATGTCCCACGTCAAACGTCGCACGGGAATTCTCCGCGTCTTCTTCGTTGATGCTCTAGCCTCCCAGGGGGTGAGTTATTTGTGCCACCCTGCACGAGTTTTCGGTCTACTGATACGCAGTTGCATTCATACGTAGCACATTGAATTTCTCCGCGTCGGGAGCGTCCCCCTGTCTGGGTGTCGATCTCAACTACTATGTTTGAACGCAACTCGGTATGAACTTCTCTATTCTTGACGGTTGGCTAATTCGCTACAGTGTCACATAGATGACCCATCGCAATCGGAAGCACTCATGACAACGACAACAACCAGTGAATCCGCCACCCAACTCCCCCCACTCATTCCTCGCGAAATCCTATTTGGCAACCCAAAACGTGCCCGTCCTCAACTCTCGCCGGATGGTCAGTATCTCACCTATCTCGCGCCCGATGAGAAAAACGTCTTACAAGTATGGCTGCGGACGGTGGGGCAAGAAGACGACAGGAAGTTGACCGACGATAAAAAACGTGGGATTCGCCTGTACTTCTGGACATACAGCCCCCAACAACTGATTTATCTTCAAGACTCAGACGGTGACGAGAACTTCCACCTTTACTTAGTCAATATCCAATCGAATATCGTCCGGGACTTGACTCCTTTCCAAAATGTTAAAGCCCAGGTCGTCGATCTTGACCCCAACTTCCCGGATGAAGTACTAGTGGGGCTGAACCTAAATGACCCTCAAAAGTTTGATGTTTACCGGATTAACCTGAATAACGGTGCTGTAGAGTTTGAGACGGAGAACCCCGGTAATATTGTGAGCTGGACGGCAGATGCTGAGTTTAAGGTCAGGGCGGCAACGGCGGCAACCCCTGACGGAGGTTCCGATTTATTATTTCGGGAAACCTTGGATCAGCCTTGGGAAACCCTACGTCATTGGGGACCCGATGATGAAGGCGGGGCTGTTGGCTTTTCGGCTGACGGTCAAACCCTTTATCTAATTGGCTCTCATGAGGCTAACACTCAGCGCCTGATTGCCCTTGACCTGGCAACTCACCAAGAAACCGTGATGGCAGAGGATCGTCAGTATGATGTGGGTGGCATCATGGTACATCCCACGACACGAGTGATTCAGGCGGTTTCTTTCTACAAAGATAAAGTGGAGTGGCAGATCCTTGACGAAAGTATTGCCGCCGATTTTGAGGCCATTTCCCAAGTCCGTGAAGGCGAGTTTGGCATTGGTAGCCGCACTTTGGCGGATGATCGCTGGCTATTGGCTTATACGATCGATAATGGCCCTGTTTACTACTACATCTACGATCGCGCCTCCAAGTCCAGCACGTTACTCTTCAGCAATCAACCCGAACTGGAAGAATTATCCCTGGCTTCCATGCAACCGATTTCTTTCCCAGCCAGAGACGGATTAACTCTTCACGGCTACCTGACGACACCTGTAGGCATCCCGGCGAAAAAGTTACCCGCCGTTCTCCTGGTTCACGGTGGCCCTTGGGCACGGGATACTTGGGGTTATGATTCGCAAGCGCAATGGCTAACTAACCGAGGTTATGCGGTGTTGCAAGTGAATTTCCGGGGTTCTACTGGCTACGGCAAAGACTTCCTGAATGCTGCGAATCGCCAATGGGCGGCAACCATGCACGATGACCTGATTGATGCGGTAAATTGGTTGGTCGAACAGGGGATTGCTGACTCGAAGAAGGTGGCGATTATGGGGGGTTCCTACGGAGGTTATGCCACATTGGTTGGGTTAACCTTTACCCCGGATGTGTTTGCGGCAGGTGTGGATATTGTTGGCCCTAGCAACTTGGTGACGTTGCTCAAAAGTATCCCACCATACTGGGCACCCCTGCTCGCGAATATGTACCATCGAATTGGTAACTTGGAGACGGAAGAAGAGTTTCTCAAGTCGCGATCGCCTCTATTTTTCGTTGACCGCATCCAAAAACCCTTACTGATTGGACAGGGTGCTAACGATCCACGGGTTAAGCAGGCAGAAAGCGAACAAATTGTTGAAGCTATGAAAAAGGCGGGTAAGCCCGTGGAATATGCCCTGTACACCGATGAAGGACACGGCTTTGCTCGTCCAGAAAACCGACTCCATTTTTTTGCGATCGCAGAAGAGTTCCTTGCCAAATACTTAGGGGGTCGCTTTGAACCGATTGGAGACATTCCAGGACATTCCTGTGTCTTACAATAAGCCCTTGGTTCTTACAGTTCAAAATTGAATTTGCATTCATCACTGAGGGGTGTGGAAAGCGTGTTGAGTTTTGTAAAGGCGATTCGGGCTAGTCGTTGGTTCCATCCTCTGCTGCTCTTGCTCTGGGTAGCCGTTGGGATTGGCTTGCGCTCGATGCGTCTAACCGCCAAAACCCCTTGGACGGATGAATTTGCCACCATTGTGTTTAGCTTGGGTCATAGTTTTAGAACTGTACCTCTGAATCAAGCGATCTCCATTGACGTTCTCCTACAACCCATCCAACCCGACCCAAACACTGGAATTGGGGATGTAATTCATTACTTACTCAAACAAAGTAATCATCCCCCCCTGTATTTCGTGCTCGCTCACCTGTGGATGCGCTTGTTTCCGCCAGAAGACGGGATCGTGTCGATGTGGGCCGCGCGATCGCTTCCGGCTCTTTTTAGTACCCTCTCCATCCCAGCCATGTATGGTTTGGGTTATCTTGCCTTTCGTTCTCGATTAATCGGGCAGATGGCAGCCGCGATCATGGCGGTTTCACCCTTTGGTATATTTTTGGCTCAGGAAGCACGCCATTACAGCTTGGCCATTTTGTGGGTGATTGCTTCTGTGTGCTGCTTAATCGTGGCAGTACAACACCTGTATCAGCGTACCCGATTACCCATAGGGGTAGGATTAACCTGGGTTTTGATTAACACCCTAGGGGTTGCAACCCATTACTTTTTTGCCCTGACGCTGGGTGCTGAAGCGTTGGTGTTGTTGGCAGTGGCATGGCGTCAAGCAACCAAGGATAGGGAGATGTTGTTCAATCTAACCCAAGATGGGGAAGCCACCTTTGCCCCCGAACTTCGTCCCGTGACTCCGACGTTTTGGCAACGACTACGCCGAACGGAAAACACAACACAAACCTTATCACCTCCTCACTCCCTCTCTGTTGCTCTCGGTGAAACTCAAACTCCAGCTAACCCTCACTTCTTCTCAAAACCTTGGCGGCGGATTTACTGGGTGGCGGCAGGTACGGTAACAGGCAGCCTCGTTTGGCTACCCATTTTACAATCCAACTACGATTACGAACTGACCCATTGGATTTATGATGGCAATCCCTTAGAACGTTGGCTTGAACCCATGGGTCGAGTGTTGGCTTGGTTGATCACCATTTTCACCTCGCTACCGATGGAATTGACAACGCTACCGATGGCAATTTTGATTGCCTCTGGCGTCGTGACACTGATTTTCGTGGTGTGGGTCATACCTATTCTCCGGTATGGTCTGAAGCCTGAACACTTTTCGCCCGATACCCGTTTGAATCTTCAGGTGTTGGGTGATTTTATGATCGGGGCTTTGCTGCTATTTTTTGGCATTACCTATACTCTGGGTGCTGATATGACCTTGGCACCCCGTTATCAGTTCGTTTACTTTCCAGTGGCGATCGCTTTAATTGCGGCAGCACTAGCAAGGTCTTGGAATAGCTTAACCCAACCCGATCAGATGCCCTTAATACAGCATCACCCATCTTCTAAGGTTCGTTTTTCCAGAAGAGGGAGTAAAAAAGCCGTCATCCTCATTTGGCTAATGGGACTTTTGGGAGGACTGACAGTGACTTGGAATCTGGGCTATCTGCAAAGTATTCGTCCCGATCTCATGGTCAATGTGATAGAGAAAGTGTCAGATGCCCCCGTTCTGATTGCTACGACCCATCAACACCATGGTCATACCGGTAGAATGATGGGATTAGCTTGGGAATTCAAGCAGCGTGACTCGTCTCATCCTGTAGCCAGTCGGGATACCACGTCTGTTAAATTTCTCTTAGCTCAAGACAAGTCAGATTCTCAAGTGAAAAATCCGAGCATTACACTTCAAGAAACGGTGGCTGGACTACCCCGACCCCTGGATGTATGGCTTGTAAACTTCCACGCCGGCATAGACTTAGCGCAACAAAAATGTTTTGTGACGCCCCAACGTTTGCCTAAGGTGGATAGCTACTGGTATCGACTTTATCACTGTCCTGCGCCTGAGTAAGGTGCTTAAGAAATCGCATCTTGAGATGTCTGATGATTTCAATTGCAGGAGGAATTAAAGGAATTCAGAGTATTGAACCTGACGGCAATGAGACTGACTTTTTACATGGCGTAGTAAAAGAAGCGCTCTGTTGATTCCGGGAGAATAGCACCACCCATCTGCATATCCTCAAAATCAATTCCATTCAGCCTTGCTTCCGTTAAATTAGCTTCCGTTAAATCTGCCTTTTTCAAAATCGCCCATGTGAGGTTGGCCTGCTCTAAAGAGGCTTTTGTCAGGTTCGCTCCGGTTAAGTCTACGCCTTTGAGATTAGCACCGTGTAGATTGGCTTCACTCAAATCAGCCCTTGTCAAGTTCGCTCCTTCCAAGTTAGCACCACTCAATTTAGCTTCCCTAAGGCTGACACCTTCTAAATCAACGCCACCCAGATCGACTTCTTTTAAAAAGGCTTTACTGAAGTTTACCCCATTCAAGGAAGCTCCATACAGCTTGGCTCCAACTAATCTCGCCTCTGATAAATTCGCCCAATTGAAGTTGACACCACTCAAATTGGCATCTCGTAGATTCGTTCTTTGTAAATCTGCCGAGCAGAGGTTAGCTCCCCATAAGTTAGCACGCCTCAGGTTCGTCGAACTCAGGTTTGCCCCACTCAGCTTAGCACCTGGAAGTTTGGACTTGACCATAAAGGCTCCGCTCAAATTGGCTTTCGTTAAATCGGCTTCTACGAGTTTGGCTTCGCTCATTTTGACAAAACTGAGATTAGCCCAGTTCAGTTGAGCTCCACTCAAATCTGACTTAGTGAGAAACGCTCGACTCATGTTAGCACCGGTCAAGTTAGCCCCTGTGAGATTGACTCCTATCAGAGTCACTCCCCTTAAGTCTGCTCCGCACAGATCGACACCTGAAAAATCTCGAGCTCCTTGGTCATACAGATGGAGCAGATATCTCACTTTCATAGCGTAGGCACTCCAATGACGACGCTTTGACCTAAACGATTCAAGAGACTTGGATTAGCAACTTTAATCACCATATCAGTCGTAGCTCATGATTAACATTAGAAAAGATCTGATTAGGTTTTTTAAGTTTTTATCACCAATTAGAATAAAACTTATAATAAGTTCAAAATTTAAGGTTTCATTTATAATTTTATCAAGTCAGTAAGATTTATTGATAAAGGTTAAATAAATCTTTGTTAAACCTGAGACCATTTGTGTTTGATTTCATCTAATTAATTTGGCACTCAGGAAAATGAATGAATATCAGTTTGCAAATGTTTAAAAATCCCCAAAAAGGATAGACTGAGTTGTATGATTTTCCGGCTTCTGAAGGATTTTCGTCAAAAAGCTTTAAGATAAAGTCTGAAATAATGACTAAGAATACCCTTGATTATTAAAACAGCTCGTACATCACTCTTCTCTTGTATCGAAGTTGCTGTACTGAGGTTATGTACCCTCCCCAAACATATTATGTACCCTCCCCAAAGCAAATAGGTATAATTTTACATATTGCACGATTGGCACGATTCTGCTCAGAAAATATTCATGTTTATTTACATCCCCAGAGAAGATAAGGAACGGTATAGGCGTAATTTTTAATGTTTAAGAGGCTATGATGTCTTTGCCAAATAGGATATGCCTGATACCGAGTTCCGTTCAAACATAGTAGTTGAGATAGACACGGAGACAGGGGGACACGGGGACACGGGGACGCGGAGAGTTTTTATGATGGGTCATTAGACGGACATGATAGAAGAAGGAAAAGTTCTTACTCTCAACTTTTAATCCAATATCTGCATGGGTCGAAGTGAGCAACGAGTCTTTCGGTAATCCAGGCTGGGGGTTGGGAACCCTATACCTATCAAGGATGGGTGCGACTGAGTCCTTTATAGTAAAGAGCGATCGCCCCTTTTGGTGATCGCTTCTGTCTCAACAGCCCCCTAAGTTTCCTTAAGGTTAGGGCTAAGTCGGTAGTAGAGAATAGACCTGACCATCAATTAACAGCCGGGTAATTCCTTTCGCTTGTAGATGAGAACGAGTCTTTTGAAGCATCCGACTATCAGGAACTTTAATCACTCGCTGAGAACGATTAGAAAAACGCCGTGCGACTTTGTGATTGTCAAATACAGGTAGCGTTTTCTGCTGAATCTCTTCAGCCGGAATCTGACCTAAGTCGCTAAACTCTTTTAGCGGTCGAGCAATTAACTCCGCTGCTCGGTCTACAACCAAATAACAGGTTCTAGGCAGAGAGGCTTCCGAAAGGGGTAAAACTTGAACATTAATACCGCTTCCGGTAAAGGTCGTTTTTAACAGTTCTCGGCTGTGGTCATCATCTGTGTCATCTTCCCAGTCATCATCATCCTCATCATCTAAATCATCATCCTCATCATCTAAATCCATCAAGTCGTTATCCAACAGCTCATCTAAACGGCTAGGCTTTGCCTGTTCCATTTCATCGAGAAACTGATCTGGCTGATCTGGCTGATCTGGCTGCTCCGGTTCATCTGTCTGAACTCTTGCAGGAATATTCAGCGGTAATTCAGTTTGGATAGCCCTGTGAGCCGAATCTGTTGGGTGAGGTATGGAGGAACGTTTACGTCGCCGACGCCCATCGATTGAATTGGAGGCAGGTGATGGAGCCTCTAATTCTACCGTTCGCGGCAATTCTACCGTTCGCGGCCTCAAGGGCTGAATCACGGGTGCTGATTCTACCTCCAATTCGAGTTCTGGCTCCGGCGATTGGCTGATCGATGAAGCTCCACTTCCGGGAGTCCGATTTAATCGCTTTTGCTGAATCAGATCTTCGTATTCAGACTCTAATAGGTTGCTTTTGAGGATACGGCTAATGGTCGAGTTACTTACGCCATAGCGCACAGCCAGAGTTGAGGTTGTCTCTTCTGGGTGTCGATACAGGTTTAAGATATCGCTTTTGTCGGCATCCGATAGTTTTCTTGGACTCATAACTTAAGTTAAGCTCGCTTGCGCGCACTACGGCGAGAGCGGCTTGATACGTCATATTCTAGAGCAGCACCAATGGCAAACAGTACACCACTAAAAACAAAAAAGACTTCTAGTAGACTACCGCTTTGATATTTTGTCTGTGTAGCATCTTCGTACTTAAAGTACATATCCGCAATATAAAGACAGACCGTTGCGGCAGCAATCACTCGCCAAGACTGGGCAAACCGTCCGCCCCAAAACGCTAAAAAGAGAGTTGAGGCAATAATCAGCAGGAAGACATCACCAACGATATAGAAGAAATTGACGGATTTCGAGAATGGGCGAAGTGTTTCTTGGAGAGCAACCGCCCAACTGGGTGCCCGATTCCCTTCGCTTTGAGATTGTTCTTCTATAGAGGGCGTTGCGGAGTCCGGTTCGCTCGCTTGCACTAAAAGAGCCTGGGGAGAACCTGCCGCTAGGGGTAAAGTTGCTCCAGTTGTTGTCGGCTCAATCGTGCTGAGCGGGGAAACGACCTCTGCTGCCTTGGAGCCAGCATTCGGTGTAGACAACAAAACCAAGACGGCTAAGGCAATCCCCAAAACGGCGATAAACCCTACTGTTATCCACTGCCAAACTTCTAAATTCAAACGCCTGGGAAGAACGGCTAAAACCATGCCCCAGCTCAAAAATAGATAGAAAGTAATGTAAAACAAATCAGCCGGTGACACTTCGGGACTCAGACCGAAATAGAGTTCCCACACTCCAAATATTAAGTTACCAATAAACCAGGAGAGCATTCCCAGGCCA
Organism: Stenomitos sp.; assembly: GCA_036704025.1. Lineage (GTDB taxonomy): Bacteria > Cyanobacteriota > Cyanobacteriia > Cyanobacteriales > Coleofasciculaceae > Allocoleopsis. Next base: position 2,352 of record DATNQL010000917.1, on the reverse strand, counting down.
ATTCCTAGCCAAACATTACGTCCGCTAGCAATCTGAGGACTACGCCAGTTTCTGTAACAGAGTATAGCCGCCCCTAAAAAGGGAAGAGTTTCCAGCACATAGGTACCAATCAAGTACCATAGCGGACTTTCTTCCCCAGGTGCTGTAATACTGAACAACAGAAAAAACAATAGCGAGATCACGGCCCAAGCGATTCCCCCGTAAACGATCTTTTGACCGCTTAAGGAGGAAGAAGTACCTGATGATTTTTCTACAGAGCTGCTCATAAGACTTTCACCCTTATCACTTACAAGGGAAATCCCCAAAAGCTAATGTTATAAGCTGACGGACTGGCGTAGCCGTTTTGCATTTGAATGACCGTTGCATGGCCTATTGATCTAACCTTCTTTCTAGCTTATCGCCATAGCTTACCCAGTGGAGAAGATTGAAGCCACTCCATAAACTGCGCGAGTTCAGTCGCGGGCATATCTTGCAATATATCTCTCACTCCTTCTGCAAAGTTGGTATTCCCAAAATATTCTTTTCCAATGCGATAAAGTTCCTGTAATAGAGTAATGAGATGGTGTTCTTCCCAAGGTGGTACTTGTAAGGCGGTGAGTGGGTCTATGCTGAGCAAGTGTTTCACTGCCGCCGGCGAGTCAGCTTTGGGAAAGTGCCACTGCTGAAAGACTTGGGTGATATCTTTCTGAAACAATCCCGCTTGCCGACCGCCTAGAAGGTCTTCAACATCCATATAAACGGTTTGTAGCAGTAAAAGGCAAGCTTGGGTAAAGGGGACAATTTTCGCGTCAGGACTACTTTCTGTTCCGAGCTGCTCAAGGCGAATTTTTCCCCAAACGCTGTAGCGCTCAGGCTCCTCTAATAAGACGCAGACTTTGCCGCGATTATCTGTGAGGTCTCGCCAGAAGACTTTTGCCTCTTCTGCTTGATTGGCACTAAACACACTAATCAAACGAAAAGATTGCCCCTGGTAATTGAGAATTGGGATTTGTTGGTCCCGCTTCGGGTGCTGAATGGTAGAGATTTCAACATCCTGCTTTTTCAGAATAAACATGACATTGGTAAATGACTCTTGACCAGGGCGGCAGGTGCTAGGGGGACGCGCTGTAATACCCAAGCAACCATTTCTCTTCAGTGCGCTTGTAGTGAGGGTTTAACTGAGCTGCGATAGACACGCAAGCGCCTCGGCCGGGGGCTTATCCCTTGGAGTCATACCGCTACCTATACAAGCACCTGAGGATGATGATGGTTTATAGTGTACCTTGCTCGTCAAGCCGCTTGCCGCGATTACCCATGAAGTGTTGAGAATCTTGACTTGCCATCACGAGTGTTGCACCAATACAATACTTAATGTTATCCAACTGACTTGCTCAAAAAGACTATCATTTGTTTTTAGCATGGAATTGTTATCCTATTTCACAGGAATCTTCTACTGACGGTGAAACCTATTCTAACCAACTAGCCAAGCGCTCTGTTTGTGGTTGGAATTCTGTATGATACATTTATGCTCTCGTAGCTCAGGGGATAGAGCAAGGGATTTCTAATCCCTTGGTCGTAGGTTCGAATCCTACCGAGGGCGTACTCTAAGCAATAACTTTAGTTTTGATAGCCAAATGATAGCCACTGTTAAGACTCGGGTGGTACTGGAGGTGTAGCACCAGAGTAGATGACTGCGGCTTTACCTTGCCTACGTGCTACCTTGACCGCGTCCATTGCCTCAGCCCAGTTAGGGGTGGGTAGAGAAGTAGAAGTATGCTAGAAGAGTGGGTTGAGAGTGAAGGTTTAAGTCCTTTTTTAGACGCTGTCATAGTAATACTGCTATTCAGCCTCAACACACGATAGAAGCTAACCGCTATCTGTGACATGATTAGGCTGACGATGACATTAATTTATCACCACGACAGCTAATTAGTCTCAGCGACAGCCATTTGTCACCGACGACAATTTATTAGTCACTGTACATGACCTCTAAGCCAGAACCCTTGCCAGATATTAAATGCGGATGAAAGGACTTGAACCTTCACACCTTGCGGTACTAGAACCTAAATCTAGCGCGTCTGCCAATTCCGCCACATCCGCTTAACTTGCATTAGCAATCATAGCAAAAACTAGAGATTATGGAACACACTCTGGCAAAAGAATTCCACACAGCCTAGCCTCCACTACAAAGATTGCCCAATAGGAAGGGAAATTAAGAACACGCTACCCTGACCCGGTGCGGAAATACACTCTAATCGCCCCCTGTGCTTTTCCACCACAATCTGGTAACTAATCGACAACCCCAAGCCTGTTCCCTTGCCGATCGATTTCGTGGTAAAAAACGGATCAAATAGGCGATTTTGGATCGCTTCA
>DATNQL010000916.1:0-3137 GCA_036704025.1 Stenomitos sp. | reverse complement strand
GCGGCAGCTAGGTAAGGTAGGTTAACTCTCTTCGTGACGTACCAACCCTCAGTTCATTTCCAGAGTGTAGCAAGAAAGCAGCAGACATCACACAGAACAAAAGTGCGATGTTAACAACAAAGTTAATAAATTTTTTAATGGGTCTAAAATCAAGTTCAGCGAGCTGGCAGAAGGGAGAGGACAACAATTACAAGGAAACCGAAAGCTGTTCCCGTTTCAATCATCGCCACCCATTGAATTTTTGCGGTACGATACCACGTTTGATAGAGGGCAACGAGGCAAAATTTCAGCAGTGCTAATCCAAATGCTAAACCTGTGATTATAGGTAGCCAACCCAGATAGTAGAGGGCGGCAACAATGAGAGTTGAGATCGCATGATAAATTACTCCCGGTACAGGAGAACTAGTCTTCGTTTTCCGCAGCTTAACGGTAAAAATGGTGCTGGAAAAGTAGAGCGTGTTGAGTACCCATAACCCCATTGCCGTTTCTGAAATGGTGCCAGTGGTAGCCGCGTAGGCGAGAGGAGCAGCAAGGCAAACCGCTGCAAAGGTAACGAACTCGTTGAAAATTGATTTTTGTTCTCGATGGAGAACAGAGACTGCATCCACAACCAGTGCAGCAACTGCACCCAGGTAAAGCCAAAGTAGCACGGGAGAACTGAGATACAGCCAAAAGGCGATCGCAAGTGACACAGCCGAGTACACCCCACCCCATACCAGAAAACGAGGCTTGAGACTCCGCCGTTGCTTAATCTGGAGGACAATGGGATGTTCAGCCTGAAAACCAAAGAACGCGCACACTAAAGCCAGGGTTGTTGCCAGCGTCCAACTCTGCGCCAGCGCTGCACCACTGAGGAAAGATACCAGCAACACCACATAAACCCCATGTTCGAGGGAAAAAGTCGGTTTGTACCACGCCTGAGATTTTGCTTGAGTAAGGCTTCTGGCGGACGCAAGATTTTCTGTTACTGCATTGATGGCTGGCTGATTCATCGTCTCAACATTCTCCACTCTCTCCCAAGTTACGGCATTTTTACTGGCTCTTTCTCAATAGCCTCTTGCTGGAAGTCATCGGTATGCACGTCAATTACTACTTTGCTGCTTTCAGGCAGAGCTACATGATCGGGACTGTGAGGACTTTTGAAGGTTGCTTGAGCATCGTTTCTTTGGCAAGCAATCATGGTTTTGATGTGTTCCATCTCATCATCTCGGATAGCAACGAACACGTCAAAGAGGTTCTCAATCTTCGGACGACGATCTTCTGGAGAGCGATCCGTTTGGAATTCATCAAATAGATAGAGGTCGCCGCAGCAGTAATATTGAATGGCGACTTCGGGTGCTGGTTGTGCTTTCAGTTCATCCCCATGTTCTTGGAGATAGGTGTCATAGGTATGGTAGGCATGTTCTTCCACCAACTGCATATAGTAATAAGCAGAGCGTGGTGCAGCCATGTACACAAAAACGATCATCCAGTAGTAAATAAAGGCTCCGCCATGAGCAACAAAACGGTCAATCCAGTATTTATCACCGCCGAGTTCCTCAATAATTAGCAAGTGGTGTAGCTCGTTCCAAGCTTCGGAAAAGTGAATCTTAACCCAATCGGCTTTACGCCACCAACCCATTGTTTCATAGAGATGAAGCACGGAAGTATAAGCAAAGTAGGGAACCCGCGCTACGGTTTCTAGAACAAAGAACCGGGGATAAATGCGATTACGATAAAAAGTCTTCAAAATCAACTCTAAAAAGTTGACAAGCAGTCGAATCATTGTTGAGTTTTCCCCTTGATGGCGGTAACAGTTAACACTCATGCAACTGAGTAGTACTGAGTAGACCCCATTGCTTTGGTGTGGACTCTACTTCCGCCACGCTATCGGTCTATCGTTCTGTAGAAGACACCCTAAAGGTAGAAAACTAATCCTCAAAAAGTTGGATAACTACAATGTTTGATTCAAAATGCGTTAAGCGGCAGATTGCACCGATGGTTTTTCATTCCGTGCGGCAACAACGAGGACTAAACAAAGAGCGGCGATCGCTTTTTGCCATTCCTTCCGTACCCTATCCTCTTCAACCCCATCAAACGTCGCGACTAAGCGAGGAATTGAGCGTTCTAAGGCAGGACGAGGTACGGGGCGATGCAGTTCAACTAAGCGAGTCAAACTTTCTTGATGATTGAGGAAATTAATCACCCACTTGGTTGTATGGTCTGGGCTATCAGGAACTCGCTTGACACCCAACTCATTTTTCAGCCAATCATAAAAAGCAGGTAATCGTTCAGCCAAAACACTTCCGGCTGTCGGTAAGGTTTCTTGTAAAAGCTGAGTGTCTAAACTGGCTAATAATTCCTGAACAGCAAGCAATCCCAGAAACTCTTGCAAACTGAGTGAGAGGAGTGTCTCTAGTTCATTAATGGAGAGTTCAAGATGTTGAGAAAAAATGGTAAGCATTAGCAAAAACCTAAATGAATAAGATGGGTTTAACGTTGTGATGTCTGTTGGAGACTTTCAGATAACGTTAGGAGAAAAGCTAACTTTTGCGCTGCTTTTAAAGCATGGGGTGCATTAGCCTTCATAAAGACAAAAATGCCAGCTTCGAGATGAATATCTTCTCCCTCTAAAGTGAGAATACCCTGCCCTTCAAGGACATTAATAACCGCATTGCGAGTCGAAGTATGTTCAGAAATTTCAGTGCCAGCAGCAAGACAAAACAGAGTGTACTGGCAGTTGTTGTCTTTGAGGAGAACTTTACTCAGTACTCCATCAGCAGGATATTCAATTCGTTCTTTGAGCGGGAAGAAAAATGATGAATTAGCGGTAGTTTGAGTAGCCATGAGAAATAGACCTCTTTGAAGTAGAGATATAACCCAAATAATTCGGAATTAATCATTCAGTGGTTTGACTTGCACCTTTTTGAATTCTTGGGCTGAGCCGGATTCCACGAATGCTCAAATCTGATTTTTCATTGCATTAGTTGTGCTTAGCCTACAGTTTGAAAGACAGAGGCAGATAAATTAAGCTGTGACGCATTTAAGAAATCATATTCCCACACCCCACACCCCACACCCCTTATGACAATTTCGCTATGGCAATTTAGCTGGACATCAGCTTATGTTGATGTCTAGACGTCCTCTTGGCTCGGAAC
>DATNQL010000915.1:0-2452 GCA_036704025.1 Stenomitos sp. | reverse complement strand
GTAATACAGTGAGCCGATTTGTATTTTCAGACTTCCTCTAAAACCGCACCCGGTTTCAACGTCTGAATCATGAAACTTAGATGCGCCTACGCTGAGCCAGGGTCAAGCTAGAACAATCTACCAGAGAGTTCTAATGAATTAAGGGTGTTCTTAACCTTTCAATAACCTCAGCATAAGAATCTATACAATTGGGTGCTGACCAGCCTGATCAATCTACCAAGGCTTCATGGTCATCCGACTTACTCGCACAAGTGTTGCAGAAATATTGAATGAAAGCCAGATACAGGGCGTTCCAATCCCAATTCTGCAATTCTAATCGTAAGTCATGGCTATGTTTAGAGAAGAGTTAAAAGCCCCGTAGTTCACCTGAACTACAGATGATAAACAGATATTAAGAAAGTTCAACAACATGAGTGGGTTGTAGGGGAATAACAGCTCTATTTCCCCATAGATGATGCAGTTCATCGATAAAATTTGATTTCAAATTTTATCGATGAAATCCCAAAACAACCCTCTATATGTAGAAAAAGCCTGTGGAATAGAGTCTCAACTCTTCAAAAAAATTGACTAATGATTAGGCGATAAAACGCTGTATTGAAACAAGATACCGTTTTCAGCGCCTAGTATGACTCGAAGTACCATCTGGCAAAAGTAGAGATTGATCAGATACGAAGTATCTGTGATTTCTTATACCTTTGTTTAGTCTTTTAAACTTTGCCATTCTATCTCAGGTAGTGAGCAATGCTTAATTCTTCATTTGTTAGTTCACGTTTAAGGGAGTTTCCAATGGCAACTCAGGAGGTAATTACCACCGCCGAACTGGCAAAGCAGATTCTGGCTTGCAGTGAACAGGGATTTACCGGTCAGTTGGATTTGGCGATTCAAGAACCCAAAGCTCAGCGTTGGAGCCTGTATTTCCGCCAAGGTCATTTAATTTGGGGGGCTGATGAAATACATCCCATTCGCCGATTGCTGCGGCAGTTATCGATGTACTGTCCGCAACTGGTGATCGATAGCCATGCCTTAGCCAATCTATGTACACAGCGCAAGCTTCCCACGCGAGTGTCTACGATCTCTCAAAAAGCCGTTCAGCCTCAAGATGGAGACTACCGCTTTTTAGTCGAGTTGATGAAACAGGGGAAACTTAGGCGATCGCAAATGACAGCGATCATGGAAGGTTACATTAAGGAGGTGCTGTTCGATATCCATCAACGATGGGATCGATTTCGCTATCGTTCAGCCTTGCAACTCACCTACCGCCCCATTCCTCCAGACATCTTAAATTCATTCGATGCCACACTGATTTCGATTCAAGTTGAGCCGATTTGGCAGCAAGCCTTGCAGGCTTGGCAGGCTTGGCAGCAGGACGCCTTAGCCGAGGTTTCCCCCAACCTTGCTCCCGCCATCTCCAAAGCCGAGGAATTACGTTGGCAAACTTCGCCCAAAGTCTACCAAAACCTAATCACCCTTGTAGACGGTCATCAGACATTCAGGGATTTAGCCGTCAAGTTAAAACAGAACCTGTTACCTCTAACCCTGTCAATCATGCCCTATATCCGTAAAGGGTTGATTGAAGTACTCGAAGTTGAGGACGTGAACTATGCCGTCAAGCCAACGACTCATCCTCAGTCAGCATCTATCGGTTCGCGGGTAAGGCCGGTTCAATCTCAACCCACGAGTCCCTTAATCGCTTATATCGATGACAGCCAAATTGATTGCCAGAGGATGAATCATATTCTCGTCCAGGCTGGCTATCGATGCATCCTGATTCAAGACCCAGTGCAAGCCCTGCCACTCTTACTAGAGCATAAACCTGACCTGATCTTTTTGGATCTGATTATGCCCGTTACCAACGGGTATGAAATTTGCTCGCAAGTCCGCCGAATTTCAGTGTTCCAAGATACACCTGTGATTATTCTCACCAGTAATGACGGAATTGTAGACCGAGTACGAGCCAAGATGGTTGGCTCTACGGGCTTTTTAGCCAAGCCCATCGGGCGGGAAAAAGTGTTGAGTATTCTGCAAAAGTATCTAGCACTCACAAAATCGGCTCCATCCTAGAGAGGGCAAAATCGGTAGGATGAGTTTCTTCCTCTTGTCTTTGCTTTCAAGCCCCAAGCCATAAGTTTGACCCATTTTATCTGACAAAAGCTTGTTTTATGACTACAGTTCTGTTGGTTGAAGATAGTCTCACGGAAACCGAGGTGATTACCCGTCACCTCAGACAGGCGGGTCTAAATGTGATCAGTGTCACCAGTGGTGAAGAAGCCCGTCTTAAACTCCAATCGCACAAACCCGATTTGGTGATTCTTGATGTGATCTTGCCAGGGCAAAGCGGATTTGAACTGTGCCGCGAAATCAAGACCAATTCCCATACCCAAGCCATCCCAGTTGTGATTTGTTCAACCAAAGGCACCGAAGCCGATAAACTTTGGGGTTCGATGCTGGGAGC
>DATNQL010000914.1:0-1809 GCA_036704025.1 Stenomitos sp. | reverse complement strand
CATGGAACAACTATTCTCCTGTGCGATGACTTTCATCCTCAGGACTTACGCAAACATCTTCGTGCAAGCCCCCCCAACCCCCCAAACTTGCAGGGCGAATTCATTGTGAGCAGAGAAAATTAGGGCAGGCAGAAGCTAGCGTAGACTAAATCGTTTCTTACCCATGAGAGTCAATCTCCTGAAAGCAATTGAATATAAGACAATAGCGCACAGATCTGATGGAGTGAAGAAAACTTAACCAATAGTGATGGTCTACACCGATAGCTTAAGAAGAGAGAATTACCTTCCCGAGCAGGAGAAAAATCTGCTCAAGGTTATGAGCAATCATTCTCACTGCTGTGGTGATGGAAGAATAACCGTTGTTGCGTAAGATAGCGATCGCTAAACTACGAATGATTGAGAGATTGGCAGGAGCATTACCAAGTCGTATCCTGGAGCGATCCTCGTCAAGTACCACGTCTTTCACCCAATGTAAGCGATTCTCAATGCCCCAATGACCACGAATACCTTGGGCAAATTGTGCGGCATTGAGGTTGAGGCTGCTGATGTAGTAAGCTACTTGCTCATAAGGCTTGCCTGCTCGTGTCCCAATGCGTTCCACCTTAACCAGACGTTGCAGACCTACCCATTCGCAACTGATATCAGTCAGGTCATCAAATACAGATACAGTTCTAGTCGTGACGCGATCACTTCTGCGTTCAGTGCTGATATCAACACTAATAGGTGTTATCTGTTGAGTGTTGAGTTGGATTTGTTCGTACAGACGTTTTTGATTGGCTTTAACGGCGACCACATAATCATTGCCACCCTCAATAATTAGTTGTACAGTTTTTTTTGGCAGTGCAAAGAGTCAAAGGTGAACACGACTCCTTCTAGCTCTAAAGTAGCCAAAAGTGCCTGCACAACAGCAATTTCACTACTTTCTTTATTGCGAAATTGTTCGAGTGCGATCGCTATTCCTTGACGACTACTGAAAACTGAAACCACATTTACAAAGTCTTGGTAAGCTTTATCATAATTACTCACTGTCGCTTTAATGCTCTTGCCATCGACTCCTAACCAATCCTGCTGTTGGGTTGGCATACAATCCCCGATCCAATTAGTGAACACTTGGGCTAATTGAGTAAAATCAATCCCCATCATTACTCGTCGAAAAGTCGAGTCTGAGGGAAAACGCATCGGTGGTAACTTTAAGCGTTCCACCAACGCTTCATGATGACGACGGGCAAAATCCTCTAAGGCTCGATATCCTAAGCAATTGCTGAGCGTTCCCATGAGTACCAGCAGCAAAATTAATTGCAAGGGATAACGTCTTCCTCTTGGGGCACGGAAATCTGGGACTTGAGCTAACGCTTCCAGAAGATTTATTTTCATTGGGCAGAGTGGACAAATCAAACGCACCGCTAAAAAATTTAGTGTACGCTAACTTCTGCCTGCCCTAATTTTCTCTGCTCACAATGAATTCGCCCTGCCCAGGAATGGCACTGACTTAAGACGCGATCGCACGCTTACCAAAACGTGGTAAAAAAGTCTCCCAGGCTGGGTTTGAGTAACTCACCGCCTAGGAGATGTAATTATCAGTGCCTCTACTATGCCCAATCGAGTGGAAATTCTCAAGCAGCGATTTACCAACAGCGTCGGACTGCCCTTTCAGGAGTTATTGCCAGAGTCCACAATTATTGAGGTTCTAGAAGCTCAAAAGGTGAAGTATCGCAACCGCCTGTTCAACCCCATCGTTACCTTGTAGGCATTCCTATCTCAAGTGTTGGATCAGGATAAAAGCTTACAAAATGCTGTCAGCCGAGTAAT
>DATNQL010000913.1:0-2242 GCA_036704025.1 Stenomitos sp. | reverse complement strand
GTTCCCGGAGTTTAAAAGGTACTCGATTATAAGTGCGGAGAAAATCAAAGACTCCATACCCTCGGACAATGCCTAAATCATGAAGCGGCAGGCAAGCCTGATCGAAAGGAACATATTTCCCATTTAGGTAACAGATAGGTTGAGTCATTTTCTATGCGCTATATGTATTTTTGAGCATTGTTGGAGAATCTATCACAAAAGAGCGATATAGCCCTTCTCAATTGGATGAGGTACATTCTAACCTCTCTCCAAACCTCTCTCCTACAAGGAGAGAGGCTTTGATTCTTACTCCCCTTCCCTCGTAGGGACCGGAGCTTTAGTGAGGAGGTAGAGAGTTAGGTTATGCTGATGTAACTCACGCAACTGAGAACTGCTATAAAACTCCGATAAACAATAACCCATCCTAACCATCCCGGATGAAGGCTTGAATACACTCTAGAATTTGCTCTAACTCAGCGAGTCGTTCAGAAGCACCCAAAAGCTGATTGTCTTCAGCCTGACGCTCTAACTGAGCCGCGATTTCTGGCATCTTATAGATGGCTACCGTTGCACTTGAACCTTTGAGTTGGTGGGCGCGACGAGCCAAAGTGGTAAAGTCTTCTGCGGCCAAGGCATTCTTTAATTCTTCTAAGTAAACGAGTGCATCTTCTAAAAAGACTTGTAAAAGTTCTTTCAGAAATTCCATATCTCCCCTAGAAAGTTCTGACAAACGCTCTAAATCGACAGGTACTTCATTAACCGATGGGGCAACGGATGCAGAAAGGGTTAAGGGGCTAGAGAGGTGATAAACCTGGGATGTGAAGTGTTGTGAGTTTTGACTCGTGGCAATGCTCAAGTGCCCGGAGGTGAATTCTGGCTCTCCGATGCCTAAACTGGCTGATTCCTTGACTCGCGGTGGCAGCCAACGCTCTAACACTTGCTCCAATTCTTCCAGCCTTACAGGTTTGCTGATGTAGTCATCCATGTCCGCTGCCAGACACTTTTCGCGATCGCCCACTAAAGCATTTGCCGTCATCGCAATCACAACGGTTCGACGAGATGCACCTTCAAAGGCACGCAAGTGCTGAGTGGCTTCGTAACCATCCATAATCGGCATCTGACAATCCATCAGGACAATGTCATAGGGGGAAGCCGAGAACGACGTCACGGCAGGAACAGACGCTCGTGATTGCCCCAAAGGAGCAGCGCAAAGCGATCGCAAAGCATTAGCGACATTAGAGGTATTATCGGCACCCAGTTCGGGCGTGACGTGAGGACCTTCTCCGATTCTGACTTCATCCCACTGGGATGCCATCACTAAAGCTTCCATTTCACCGTCTTCCCCTGACAACGGTTCCTGCACTCCAGTCCTCGCCAAGCCTAAACACCGCGTTAGCAAGTCGAGTGCTTCCCTACCGTTAACCGCACAATCCGCCTCATAACCCAACATTTTCAATTGGTTGAGTACCACCTTTTGGTTAGTCGGAGTATCTTCTACCAACAAAATTTTCACCTTAGAGCGGTAGGATACACTCTTGGGTGTGATGAAGGGTGGTTGAATCACAGTGGATGGACTCCTGTGCTTCAACTCATCCAATGGCATCAAAACCTGCCTGAGACAACCCAACAGCTTAGAGGCTTTCAAGGGCTTGGTGATACAACCACTAAACCCCAAATCCATTAAACGTAACGCCAGCGATCGCTCTTGCACCGAGTTCATCAGCAACCATTTCGTTGAGCGATGTAGCCCCATGCCGTGACTAGAACCGACTACGTTAGCCGTCTCCAAGGCATTGGTGCCCATGTTAAGGTCTAAATCTGTCGCTCCTTGACTGGCACTTTGGGTTTGAATCACCAAAGCCAAAGCCGCTCTAACACTTTCGCTTTCCCTCTCTAGCAAGTTCAAGTCAAAAATTGCCACATCAATGAACTGGTTTTTGTGTTCAACAGAGCGCCAAACCATGACCGCTTCGTCACAACTCGAAGCTTCCAGGACATCGATTCCCCAAAAGACCGCCAGAGAATGCACCACTTTGCGAATGGTGGCGTTAGCACTGACAATTAATAGTCTCAGCCCGACCAAATCGAGAGCGGGTGGTGGCGTGGCGAGATCACCCGCTTGTTTCACCAGTGGTAAGGTGAACCAAAAAGTTGACCCCGGCTTGGGACAGGAGGATAAAGGCAGTGGGGTTGCTCGGGTGGGATGCGTGATGTTAGGTAGCTCAGCAGGGCACGATAGCGCACAGGATGGGAACAATTTCTC
>DATNQL010000912.1:0-1903 GCA_036704025.1 Stenomitos sp. | reverse complement strand
TGGGCAGCATCCTGGGCAATGGACACTAAGAAGGCATCGGGAATGTCTGCAATCAATTCTGGCTCACCCGTTTCTAACACCCGTGTAATGCCATAATCGGCCTCAAACGGCAGCCGATCGGTTGCCCTGCGTTTCAGGATTCGGGACTTCTGCTCGGAGTCGATGGCGACTATGACTGGCTCCTTGAACAGGGTTGAGCTGTTTTCGGCGAAATCAATGAAGCACCAATCAGCAAGCCTCGGCACGGCTAATTCAGCCATCCGGTTCAGGGTGGTGGGGTAGTCGAGACAGGACGCTAATAGACGACTTGCTTCAGCCAGGAACGCAGATTGTTCAGCTTGAGCCTCAGCCGCTTCACGAGCCGCCTGCTCACGAATGAGTAATCGGTGTTGCTCCTCGATCTGCTTGCGCTCGGTGATATCCCGGAGTAACCAGCGTAGGGCAATCACCTTGCCTCCCGGTTCGCGGACAGGAGTGACAGTTAACGCGGCATTCAACCGTTGATCTTGCCGGGGCTGGAGGCTCACTTCCCACTCCTGTACTCGCTCTACCTGAGTGAGCTGGCTCAGAAGATCATAAAAACGCGGCCGTTCTAGCTGAGCAATATAGATACTCAGGGGTTTGCCCACCAGAAATCGCGGCTCAATGTTGAGCATCAAGGCGGCGGCGCGGTTGGCTTCCAGGATTTTTCCATGTACATCCGTGACTAAATAACCATCAGGAGCCAAGTCAAAGAGTTCATGGTAGCGCTGGCGTTGAACTTCTACCGCCTCACGAGTTAATATCAATTCCTGATTTTGATCCAGTAGCTCGGCTTGGGCAACCGACAGTTCTTCTAAAGCAATGTGCAGTTCTGCATAAGCCTCTTTCAGGAATTGTCGCTGCTCGTCAGGTGATGAAGATGAGGTATCGGTGAATACATCCTTTTGTTGCAGCAGTTCCGTCACACGAGAGAAGCATTCTTCTATTTTTGGAGCCAATTTATCAAGATTCATCTTAAGTAAAGTTTTTTATAGTTATAGTTGAAAGTGCTATCAGCTTTAAACTTTATACCTGAAAATCATTGATCTTCATAGTGAACTATAACCATTTATACGAAATTTTACTCGTTCTTAAGAAGTATCTCTTAAGGCTGGGTTCGTTTGCAGAGCCTGAGCGTTTAAAGCCTTCTTTCAACCCGCAGCATCCGTTGATAGGAAAGCCATCCGCCTGCCATCATGAGCAGAGCAAACACACACAAAAACCCAAAATGCTCTTGAATATCTGCCAAATTCTTGCCATTCGCCCAAACATTTAGCAAAGCTTCATTCATATGATAAATTGGGTTAAATTTGGCGATTTCTAACAATTTTTGCGGAAAAAAAGAAGATGGAATAAAGGCTCCTCCTAAAATCAACAGGGGTACTCCGAAAGCCGCCACTAAAGCATTGACATCCTCTGTTCGTCGTGCAAACTGTGTACCGAGAATAAATCCTACACCCACATAGGAAATAATACTGAGTAAAATAATCAAGACCCCCAGCAGCACAGAACCTTGAAACTTAGCCCCCCAAAAAGCCGACAAGGTATACACCAAAAGGGTTTGACCGATACCAATGCAACTGTGGGCGAAAAAAATACCTAAAAAATAGGATGTTCCACTTAAGGGGGAGATAAATAAGCGCTTCAGCGTTTGCTGTTCTCGTTCGGCAACCACCGTTGCCACACTGCCGCCCAGGCAACTGAAAAACAAAGCCGCACCCACTAAGGTAGAAGGAGCAGCACTTTCAAACGCTTGAGCGTTTGACAGCTTGGCTCGTTCTGCCAAAATGAACCCGTTGAGCAAGAGGACAGAAATCGGGAAAATACTCCAAAAAATCAGACTGCGGCGTCGTCGCCCCAATTCAATCAAGATTCGCTGGGC
>DATNQL010000911.1:0-6494 GCA_036704025.1 Stenomitos sp. | reverse complement strand
GAGCTAGATGAGAAAATTAATGATCTCTCTGTAGTATTGAAAGACTTCGCCCAACGGCTAGGGGTGTCTTTAGAGTCTCTAGAAGGCTTAAACCGAAACCATCCCTTACGGACACAACCCTTTCTCTTTTCAGCGCTTCCTACCATTGAGGAACAACCGACGCAAATCTTAATGGGGGGTGGAATCATCTTTGCGATCGGTAATTTATCATCGGCTTGGGGATTAAATGAAGAACTTTCTCTCTCACGAGAAACCATCCGAACCGCTCAAGAAATGGGGATTAATATCCTGCATTTTGCTTGGCGTCGCAGGCAAATGATGCAGGCGCTACAGATGGAAACTCAAAGCATTCGTCAAGAACCTTCAACTCCCCCCAAGAAGCAGAGAGGAATGAAAAACATTTATGACAAATTGGAGTAAATAAGACGGCTAAATTTTTATGTTGACTAATCTTAAGCTCGCTCCAAAATTTACAATTCTTCTCTCCCTGGTATTTGTTAGTGCGATTGCCATTAGTGGAGCCATTTTATCGCAAACTACCCTGCAAAAAGCTGAAGCGGATGTGGCCTATAAAGGCAAGATTCTTATGGAATTAATGAATTCTGTGAGAACCTATACGAATAATGAAATTAACCCCCTTGTAGCACCTAGAGTAGAAACATCTCCCAAGTTTATTCCTCAATCAATTCCCAGTTATTCGGTCAGGCAAGTTTTTGAAATTCTCCGAAAAGATGCAGCCTATAAAGATTATTTTTATAAAGATGCTGTATTGAATCCTACCAATTTACGGGATTATGTCGATGAATTTGAGGTAGACCTGGTTAAGCAATTTCGTGAAGACCCAAATCTAAAAGAAATATCGGGATTTAGAAATCGCTCAGGAGAAGAAGTATTTTATTATGCTCAACCGATTACGATTAAAAAACAGAGTTGTTTGCGCTGCCATAGTACACCCGAAGCTGCGCCGAAAAGTCAACTCGCGACTTATGGCTCCGAACATGGGTTTGGTTGGGAGCTGAATAAAGTTTTGGGGAGCCAAACCATTTATGTTCCTTCTGAAGAAGTTTTTGCAGTTGCCCGTCAGAATTTATCGTTAGTTATGGGCATTTTTATCGGGATTTTTGCTCTGGTCATTTTGCTGATTAATTATTTGCTGAAGCAGGCTGTGATTCAGCCGATTCGACCGATGGCAAGATTAGCCCAAAAAATTAGCAATGAGCAATTCATGATGGAACAAAATGAAGAAGCTGATCTGGCGAGTCTGGAAAAAGCGGCGAAAAAGTCTGATGAATTAGGTCAATTAGCACGACTTTTTCAACAGATGGCTCATTCGATCTATGTCCGTGAACAAAGCTTTGCTCAACAATTACAACAAATCCGGAATAAAAGCGACCAAACTCAAGCTCGGACTCAAGCAAGAACCAGTGAAATGGCTTACCTTAAATCTTTACAGGAAAAAGCGAAAACGATTAGAAGCAAAACCAAAGGCTCTAGTTGATCAAAATGGCAGATAATCCCATCAGTATTAAAGTCTCCGCGCAGGTGCTGAAATTTAGACCCGGTGGCCCACCTGCTTCCTTTGAAGTGACCGTTGATAATGATAGCGATCGCTTTGCTTCATTCCAATTAGAAATCGTAGCAGCGGGCGCTGATTCTGCTCCGAATTTTCGCTGGTACACCCTCTCCCCAGAAGTGAGCTCCAAAAAACCCCCAGGAGATAGTACCAAATTCCTGGTCACGATTACGGATACACCTGTACCGGGCTTTGCCGGCATGATGAACCTCACGGTGCGGGTTTTCTCCCTAGAACTCCGGGATGAGGAACGGCAAGTCCTGCGTCTGTATGTACAAGAGGGTACGGGATCGAAACCGTTAAAAATTGACCTGCCGGTGCGAAAATTTCAGGCGGCACCCGGATCACAGGTGGAAATTCCCGTGCGTCTGCTGAACCCCAATCAACAGACGACGGATGTCATACTCAGTTTTTTAGGGGTAGAGCCATCTTGGTTGCTCAAGGGTGCGGAACAACGCTTGCAATTAGACCCAGGCGAACAAACTGAGGTAATTTTTTACTGCCAACCTCCCGATGCGATCGCTCAATCTCCCTGTAACATCTACCCCTTTACCATTGAGGCCACGCATCACAAAGGAACAGTGGTGCGCGACCAAGGTACCCTGGAGGTTCTGCCGACCGGCTATCTGGATTTTAATTGCACACCCCAGCAGCAGACGATCCCAGCCAAAGGGAGCAAACGCTTCCGGCGTCGCACAGAACCGGTCGCTTATGAACTCCAATTTGAGAATGCTAGTAATTTATGCTCCTCTGCCAGTGTGCAAATTCAGGGTAAGGATTGGCAGAAATGCAAATTAGAAGTAATTCCGCCAGAAACGGAACTCCGTCCCGGTGAGACGAGCAAAGCTGTTTTGTTAGTCAGTAAACCCCGTCCTCGGTGGGGTATCCGAGAAAAACTGCTGTTGGAAGTCACCGCTATTTTGTCAGATCGGCGGCTCGATTTACGCAATGATACCCAAACTCTGGAATTACGGGTTCTACCAGTTATCCCGTTTGCGTTGCAAGTCCTGGGAGGACTGCTGTTACTGCTGCTGTTATTTCTATTGTTTCGACCGTTTGAGGGACACACGGCGGCGGTTACCTCTGTGCGCTTCAATGGATTAGCCGATCGCGTGATTAGTGGCTCTTCTGATCAAACCATCCGCCGTTGGAATGTTCAAGGCAATCATCTAAAACCAATGGGAGTGTTTGCACGGACGGGTAAAGCGGTGCGTGTCGTGCGCTTTAAACCGGTGAACAACGACATCATCGCCGCTGGATTAGAAAATGGGGAGATTCAACTGTGGGATGTGTTGGGGAATCGCAAAGAACCGTTAGAGTTCTTTTTTAATGAGAGAGATGACCGAGTCTTAGATTTGGAGTTTACCAAAGACTCGCGCTACTTATTTAGCAGTCACGGGAGTGGTTTAATCTTGGCGTGGGACTTAGAAGGTGACCCCTCAAATGCCATGAGCGATCGCAAAATGCCTCTGGCTAAGCTTAAATCTGACTTTGCTGTCTATGATTTGGCGGTAGTGGGTACAGGTGGAACCAATTTAGCGATTGGTGGACGGTATAACCGATTAGTGGTGTGGGATATTAAGTCCAACCAAATCCGCCGCGTCCCCTATCAACCGGGTGACCAAAATAGTTATATCCAGAGTCTCGCCGTCGCGGCTGATCAGCCGAATCTCATGGCAACGGCAGATAATCAGGGAAACATCACACTCTGGGATATGCGCCAATGTTTAGCGAAGGATACTAAGTGTGAAATTCTAGATGAATGGTCAACCGGTCATGGCGGTAAACCTGTGCGTGCTGTGAACCTGAGCAAAGATGGTTGTTATTTAGCCAGTGCTGGGGATGATGGACGGGAGATGCTTTGGCCTTTAACGAGGGATGGTAAACGCGACCTTAAATTCTTAAATGGCAGAAAACTGGATCAGTTTCCGACCAAAATTAATGATGTGAATCTGATTTTACGGGGGGACGATATTCTCGTGGTGAGTGGCAGTGATGATCATGGGGTGAGGTTGCGTCGTGTGGAAAAGAGTAATACAGGTTGCAGGTAGGATGAGGCCAGTCTAGGTTTAATTCATCACAGAGGCACAGAAAACCCAGAGGAGGAAGGGAAGAGAGAGATATAGGAAGAGATCAGGAGTAAGGCAGGAGTCAAAGTATGGCGAGGAAAACGCCCGATTTCGGTTCTATAGGGACAGAACGCCCAGAAAATAAAGGTCTAAGGACGGTCGATATCCCCTTTTTGCCTGACTCTCAGCGGCGGGTGGTGCAATGGATGATGCGCCAGGGAGACTGCGCGTTGCACGATGTTGCGGCGAATACGGAGCAGGATGAGGGAGATGCCGCGATCGCACTGTACGATTTGATGGAGCAGGGCTTTGTCCAGGAAATAGAAGTAGAGGGTGAGACGCTCTACCGCATTCGCCTTGCTTCTAAAGAAGGAATTAAACAGTTACCTCAAAGCATTCAGCAAGCGCTAGCGCCTGGTAAACCGCTGGCGGTTATTCCTAATCCATCGGGAGATTATACCGTAACTGCTGGGTCGAGCTTTGAGCTGTGTGTCACTGTCAGTAATAAAGGGAATCAGAGTGCCTTAATCGATGTCTATATCGATGAAGTGTCGCAGATGCTGCGCCAGTGGTGCGATTCGCCTTTTGAGCGGCTGGCGTTAAGCCCTAAATCGACCAGTGAGGTGGTCTTCAAGTTTCAGGTACCCTCCCAAATCTTGCCCGGTACTTACCCCTATCAACTCGTCGTTGATGCGCCGCAGCACTATCCGGAAGACACTCCGATTCGTTACTCCCATCGCCTGCAAGTGTTGTCGGCGATTGAAGATGCGGTAACAGTTAGCGACCCCACCTTTACGGTTATCCCCGCGACGAGTTCTGTTGCACCCCTTGTCGTCCAACCCGGACAACCCCTACAAGTTACGGTTTTAGTGGATAATCGCTCTGACCGGGTAGACCGTTTTTGGCTGAGTTGTTCGGATTTGCAGGAAAGCTGGTTTACAGTCCGTTATCCCGAAGGCTTACAGTTACCGGGTTTAGTGACGGCGACGGATGGGTTAGACCTTAACCCTGGTGCTAAGGGCGAAATTGTGCTGCTGTTGCACCCGCCACTCAATGCGCTGGCGGGGAATTACTTTGCCACCCTCCGCTTACAATCTGCCAACCATCTGGATGCCGTGCTGCTGGATGTTATCTACCTCCAGGTTCTCCCGGTTTACCTGATTACAGTTGAGCTTCGCACCCTCTTGGGTCAGGTGAAACGGTCGGCTGGATTATTTGAAGTCCGGTTGACGAATGCGGGGAATACGGAACGGGACATTATCGTCCGCACGATTAGTTTTGATGAAGACAACCTGTGTACCTATACTTTGGAGCCGGTTGAGGTCCGAATATTGCCGGGAGCGGTGGGGATTGTTGCCCTAGAGGTAGAACCGACCCAGTGGTGGCGTCGTCCGATTTATGGAGGAGGGCGACTAATTCACTTTGGCGTCGAACTCGAAGACCCAAAGTTGCTGCCGGTGCCGAACGATTTACCCCAAGGCGCTTTGCTGTGGGAACCCCGTCCTTGGTGGCAGTTTCTACTGGTGTTGTTAGCTGGGGTGGGGACGCTGGCGGCGATCGCATTTCTGATTTGGTGGCTGTTTTTCCGACCCCCTGCTCCCCCCAAGATTGTGGAATTCTCCTCAGATAACCCAGCTTACCGAGAAGCAGAGGGTGATTTTGTTCAGCTCAATTGGCAAATTCGTAACCCCCGACAAATTCAGGCGATCGCATTAACGGGTCAGTCACCGGATGGGTCAGCTCCTGTGCAACCTGTCACTTACGATTTCAGCAAAGGTGTTCCCAACCCACTCAAAGAATTTTGTATCATGCGGGCGATGCTAATTTGCAAACATGTACGAACAGAAGCACGCCAACCGGGAAATTATGTATTTGAACTTAAAGTATTTTCTAAACGGAAAAAAGACGCGCCCGCAGATTCTCTGAAAACTAATACGGTTAAAATTCAATCGGTCGCACCCCCAAAAATTAGCGAATTTGTATCAACAAAACCGATTTACCAAGAGGCCAGTGTTAGCAATAGGGGCGGTGTCTCCGTGCCTGCTCAGAAGCCAGGAGTTAATTCACCTACAGGGGATATGATTCTCCTCAATTGGAAAATTAATAACCCAGAACAACTTAAAGAGTTAAGACTCATTGCTCGATTACCGGATGGCTCAGCCGTTAGTGGATTACGACCTTTCAACTTCAGTCAAGGAATTCCCAAAGAATTGCAAGAATTTTGTCAACTTCCTCAAGAATTAATCTGCAAAAATCTACCGACAGGAATTCGCAGACCTGGTGATTATATTTTTGAACTGATAGCCATTCCCAAGAAAGGAGAGGGAGAAAAACCAATCTCAGCCAAGACAGATACGATTAAAATTTTGCCGAATATAGTCCCAATTAAGATTGTCGCCTTCAAAGTTAATGGGAAAGATGCGGGGGGGAAATATTTGGTTCCAATTAATCCTGAAAAGCCGATCAAACCCCTCGTTTTAACCTGGCAAGTGGAGGGGGGTAAAGATATGAAAGTGGAGATTCTGCCTGCGCCAGGAACGGTTCCGCCTGTGGGTGCGATCGCTTATCCCTTGAGTCAGCAACCTTCTAGTGAAACCGTAACACTGAAAGTAACCAATGGAACCGGTCAGGAATTTAGCCGTTCTGTGACGTTTGAAACGCTTATCCCCCCGCAACCCGAACCGACGGCGACTCCCACAGCACCGACTCAACAAATACCCATGCGTCCTCCAGGACTACCGACACTCTCCCCAACTCCTCCTGTCCCACCACCCCCTTCCTCCTTACTCCTGCCCTCTCCAACCGCTACGTCTGAAGCCGCTTCACCGTCACCCTCGCCCGGAGGTGCGCCC